>JAAVYQ010000023.1 GCA_022791215.1 Bacilli bacterium
AAATACACAAACCTAAACAGAGAAAGTACAATAACGGTAACAGGTATTGTAAAAAAAAGAACACCAGACATGATAAATCCAAATATGAAAACTGGAGAAATAGAAGTAGAAATAAAAACATTAGAAGTATTAGGCGACGTATACAAAACATTACCATTTGAAGTAAAAACTAGTAAAACATCGAGTGAAGAAACGAGGCTAAAATATAGATACATAGACTTAAGAAATAAAGAAGTACACGAAAACATAATATTTAGAAGCAAAGTAATAGACTTCATTAGAAGCAGTATGAAAGAAATGAAATTTACAGAAATACAAACACCGATACTAACAGCATCAAGTCCTGAAGGAGCAAGAGATTTTATAGTACCATCAAGAAAATTTAAAGGCAAATTCTATGCATTACCACAAGCACCACAAATATTTAAACAACTACTAATGTGTAGTGGATTTGACCGATACTTTCAAATCGCGCCATGCTTTAGAGATGAAGATCCAAGAAGTGATAGACTATATGGAGAATTCTATCAATTAGACTTTGAAATGAGTTTTGCGACACAAGAAGAAGTATTTACAGTTGGAGAAAAAATATTCCATGATACATTTGAAAAATTTGGAAACAAAAAAGTAAGTCCAATGCCATTTAGAAGAATACCATACAAAGAAGCCATGGAAAAATATGGTAGTGACAAACCAGACTTAAGAATACCATTTGAAATAGAAAACATAACAGAACTATTAAAAACAAACGAAAGTGTAGTATTCAAAGGCAAAGAAATACATGCTATAAAAATAGAAACATCAACCAAATCAAACTCTTGGTATAAAAAACTAGAAGAAGAATACAAAGAACAAGGAGCATCATCACTAGGATTCATTAAAATAGATGAAGAAGAGAGCTTTGTAGGAAGCATGGCAAAATTATTTACTGAAGAAGAAAAACAAGAAACAATAAAAAGATTTAACTTAAAAAAAGAAAATGTAATAATCATAATATGTGGAGAAAAAACTGAAAAATTCCAAAAACTATGTGGAAACCTAAGAATTAAAATAGCAAACGAACTAGAACTAATAGATAAAACAAAATACGAATTTTGTATAATAGTAGATTTTCCAATGTATGAGTGGAATGAAGAAGAAAACAAATATGACTTCACACACAATCCGTTTAGTATGCCTAACGGAGGATTAGAAGCATTAAACACAAAGAAACCAGAAGAAATAGTAGCATGCCAATACGATTTCGTATGTAACGGACTTGAAATGGCTAGTGGAGGCGAAAGAAACTACAATCCAATAACACTAAAAAAAGCCTTTTCAATCGCTGGATATGACGAATCAGTTGTAGAAAGTAAATTTCCTTCATTATACCAAGCATTTCAATTTGGTGCGCCTCCACATGCAGGAATGGCACCTGGAATAGATAGAATACTAATGTTATTAAAAGATGAAGAAAATATTCGTGAAATGGTAGCATTTCCTATAAGTGCCAATGGAAGTGATGCTCTTATGGGATGTCCTAACGAAGTATTTGAACAACAATTAAGAGAAACACATATAAAAATTAGAGAATAAACTGACCAATGGCCAGTTTTTTTCATAAAATTATATACAAAATGTACTTTTTATGGTATTATAAGTAACCGAATTTAAAAAGGGGGGTATAAAGATGAAAGACGAATATGGAATAAACAAAGCAGCATTAGGAGTAAGATACTTAATAGAATATATAGAAACAGGAAATCAAGAAAACTTCAACATAGTAATGGATTGTTTAAAAGAAGTTGAACTTTGGTGTTTGATAACCAGTTTTTGTAATAACATAGACGAACTATTTGACACAGTGCCTGATTTTGCACTAGACAACATCTTTACAACCAAAAATGTAGAAGGGATGACATTTGAAGAAGCATATGGTAAAGGATTCAAAAGCAATTCAAACATGACAAGCAAAGAACAATTTTCTAAAATAAGGAATTTACTTGCACATAGAAAATTTAAATATGAAAAAGGAATAATAACAGTATTTGATAAAGAATTTGAAGCAATATTTGATATAAAATGGCTAAAAAGACTAACAAGTGTAACATTATCAAATGAGAGACTAGGATTGAAAAAGGGCATGAGTGACATATCTATCATGTCATTAGCATTTAACGCAAATATGGATGTAAAAGAATTAAAAGAAAACATTGAGCAAGGAATAATATCATTTTATAAAGTCACAGCACTTTCAGGAAACAAACAAAATATAGTAGATTCCATGTCACTCAAAGTTATAACTCCAGAAGAACTAACATTTGAAACAATATTTCAAACAGCAATAACTATAATGGGAAGCAAAATTTTCTACATATATGCAACACCAGAAGAGAATAAAAAGCAATTGAAAAAACACTTTAAAGAAATAGAAGAAACTTTTGGAAACAAAATAAAAGTAGAAAATACTAAAATAGAAATAACGGATGAACTATTAAATGACGAAGAATTCAAAGAACTAACATTAAACGAAAA
Source organism: Bacilli bacterium (assembly GCA_022791215.1). Classification (GTDB taxonomy): domain Bacteria; phylum Bacillota_I; class Bacilli_A; order RF39; family UBA660; genus MGBC139354. The sequence continues at coordinate 2,515 of JAAVYQ010000023.1, forward strand.
ATTAGAATATCTAGTTAGAACTAAAAGATTAGATGATCCAGTGAGATATAATGGAACAATGCTTCAAAATCTACTAGAGCTATTCGATAGTTTCAAAGAAGGCAAAT
>JAAVYQ010000024.1 GCA_022791215.1 Bacilli bacterium
AGAAGAAAAAATTTCAAATTACACATGACACTTATATGTAGTATTTATAATTTTGAAACTGCTAATTTATAGTTTACGGACAAGCCTAATAATAGAAAGAACTAATTCAAAATATTTTAGTTCTTTTTATATACAATATAAAATTAAAATGTTATCATAATAAATAGAATAAAGGGAGTTGAAAAAATGTACTACAATAAAAGCATAAAAGAAATAGAAAAAGAATTAAACACTAATGAACAAGGATTAACAGACGAAGAAGCAAAAAAAAGAACAATAATACATGGAAAAAACACACTACCAAAACATAAAAAAGAAAGTGTAATAAAAATATTTTTCAGTGAATTTAAAGACCCAATAGTAATACTTTTATTAGTAGCAATAATTGCATCATTTTTAGTTGGAGAAACAGTAGATGCATTTGCAATTCTATTAATAGTTTTAATTGACGTATTAATGGGAACATATCAAGAGAACAAAGCGAACAACACAGCAGAAGCATTAGCAGAATTAGTAACTGTAAAAACAAAAGTCATAAGAAATGGAAAAATAATAAAAATAGAATCTGAAGACATAACTATAGGTGACATAATATTATTAGAATCAGGAGACAAAATATCTGCAGACATAAGACTAACAGAAACGCACAACCTAACAATAAACGAAAGTGTAATAACTGGAGAAAGTTTAGAAATAAATAAAAACCATGAAAAAATCACAAAAAAAAATATAAACATAGCGGAGCAAACCAACATGGCATTTGCTGGATCAACAGTAGTAAAAGGACGAGCAAAAGGAATAGTAGTAGGAATAGGACTCAACACTGAAATAGGACACATAGCCACAAGTATACAAGAAACAAAAGAAGAAAAATCTCCACTAACTATAAGAGTTGAAAAACTATCAAAACAAATAAGTATGCTAGTAATAATAGTAGGAATAATAATAGCATTACTGATGCTAGCCAAAGGAGTACCTACGCATGAATTATTCTTATCGGTGATTGCGCTATCAGTATCGGCTATGCCAGAAGGATTACCACTATCACTAACAATGGCATTAACAATAGCATCCAATAAAATGGCGAGTAAAAATGTAGTAGTAAAAAAACTTAACTCAGTAGAATCTCTAGGAAGTTGTACTGTAATAGCAAGTGACAAAACTGGAACGCTAACAGTAAATGAACAAACAGCGAAAAAAATACTAATGCCAAACGGAGAAGAATTTACAGTAACAGGAGTAGGGTATGACTTTAACGGACATGTAGATGGAACTAACCTAGAATATGCTGAAGAAATAGCGCTTTTAGGAGTTATAAACAACGAAGCGATAGTAAAAGAAGATAAAAAAGTAGGCGACTCAATAGACATAGCATTCAAAGTATTAGGAAACAAATTAGACATAAAAACAACAGGAATAACAATACTAGAAAGCATACCATACGAATCTGAAAACAAATACTCAGCAGTATTCTATGAAAAAGATGGAAATTGTTATTGCACAATAAAAGGATCAGTAGAAAAAGTTGCATCATTCTGTAAAAACTTATATCTAACAAAAGAAAAAATAAGCACTAATCATTTAGAAAACCAAAACGAATACTTAGCAAGTGATGGATACCGAGTAATAGGAGTAGCTGCAGGTAAAATCAGTAAAAAAGAAAACTACACAGAAAAAGACATAAAAAATTTAACATTTATGGGAATGGTAGGATTTATAGATCCAATAAGAAAAGAAGTAATAGACTCAATAAAAGAATGCAAAACAGCAGGAATAAAAGTATTAATGATCACAGGAGATCATCCATTAACAGCATTTTCAATAGCAAAAGAATTAGAACTAACAACTGACATTAACAAAGTAGCGAGTGGAGAAGAAGTAGAAAAATATCTAAAAAAAGGAAAAAAAGACTTTGACAAATTTATAAAAACAAAGAGCGTATATGCACGTGTCACACCATTACAAAAGTTAGAAATAGTAGAGTCCTTAAAAAGACAAGGAGAATTTGTAGCAGTCACAGGAGATGGAGTAAACGATGCGCCAGCATTAAAAAGTGCCAACATTGGAATATCGATGGGAAGCGGAACAGACCTAGCTAGAGAAACATCAAAAATGATAATAATAGATGACAACTTCAAATCAATAGTATCAGCAGTAAAACAAGGAAGAGTAGCATATTCAAACATAAGAAAAATAATATATTTCTTGTTATCATGTGGAATGGCTGAAGTATTGTTCTTCATACTATCTATAATATTAGACTTACCAATGCCATTAGTAGCAATACAACTATTATGGCTCAACGTAGTAACTGATGGAATACAAGACCTAGCACTATCATTTGAAAAAGCAGAACCTGGCATAATGAAAGAAAAACCAAGAAATCCAAAAGAGAGCATATTTGACAAAAACTTAATAGAAGAAATAGCAGTATCAGCATTAATCATAGGAATATTAGTGTTTGTAGTTTGGTATTATTTAATAAAAATATTAAGAATGGAAGTCACAATGGCAAGGGGCTATATAATGGCACTAATGGTTTTCATACAAAACATTCATGTATTTAACTGTAGAAGCGAAAAAAAATCTGCATTCTTTGTATCAATAAAAAACAATCCATTCATAGTAGTAGGCGTAATATTAACAATACTTTTACAAATCATAGTAATGGAATCAGCATTCATGACAAAAATATTACAAACAGTATCCATACCATTATTTAACTTAATTTGCTTATTTGTATTATCACTAGTAATTTTATTCATAATGGAAATATACAAACTCATTAAATATGGCAAACCTAACCAAAAAGAAAAATAGATAATTAAATGATAAGATAAAACATAAAACAAAACCTTTATCTTTTTTCTTGAAAAGAATAAATATTGATGCTAAAATAAAAAGCAAATAAAAGGAGAAGATATTAAAAAAATAAGTAAGATAACTAATCAAACAATAAAATACGATATTAAAGAAAACATTGGTAATATATCAATTTCAAACTTGTAAGAGTTTTGGGGGAATTAATACTCAAATTTTAATTTACTTTTATTCTTAAAATTGGAGACTTTTAGTAAAAAATTTGATACAATTATTTATGAAATATAGGAGGTATTATCTATGAAAAAAAATAAAAATTTATTAGTTCAACCATTTTTAAAATGGGCAGGCGGGAAAAGACAATTAATACCTCAAATGGAAAAATATTTAAAAAATATAAAATATACAAAATATTATGAGCCTTTTGTTGGTGGAGGGTCGATCTTATTTTACCTACAACCTACTAAAGCAATTGTAAACGACTATAATAAGGATTTAATTGAATGCTATAAATGCATTAAAAATAATTATGACGAATTAATAAAAGAACTAGAAAAATATGAAAATATGAATAATGAAGAAGACTTTTATAGAATTAGAGAATACGATCGTAAAGAAGAATACAAAAAATGGACTTCTATTGAGAAATCTGCAAGGCTAATTTATCTAAATAGAACATGTTATAACGGACTTTTTAGACTTAATAGCTCTGGACAATTCAATACTCCTTTTGGAAAATACAAAAACCCAAACATTTGCAACAAACCTGTTTTAAAAGCATTACATGATTATTTTATTAATAATGATATCGAATTTTTTCAAGAAGATTTTGAAGTTTGCTGTAAAGATGTTCCAAAAGGCTCTTTAATCTATTTTGATCCACCATATGATCAATTTGAAGAACAAGTGAATTTTGTTGGATATACTGAAAATGGATTTTCAAAAGATGATCAAAAAAGATTAAAAAGATTATGTGATAATTTGATTAACAAAGGATGTACTGTGGTTATCAGTAATTCTGCTACTCCATTTATAAAAGAATTGTATAATGATAAAAGTTTATATACTGTACATACTTTAATGGCAAAAAGAAACATAAATTCAAAAGCTCAAAAAAGAGGGGAGATTGAGGAGGTATTAATAATTGGCAAAAGGGAAGAATGACATTGTATGGGAACAAATATTTTTAAAATATAACATTATTGATTTAGTAAACAAAGAAGGTTATTTTAGAATAACAGCTAATCAAATAAAAGAATTTAGAGAACCTAGATTAATGACTAAATTTGATAGTAAAATAGATTTACCAGATATTTTTAATAATAATCATTTATCAATATTGCCTACCAAAAGAGGAGAATATTTAATTGGAAAATTTCAAAATTACCAAAATGTAGATATTGATAATTCAATAGATGTTGAAACAATGTTTTTGCCAGATTATATAACAACTATTAATACGCAAAATATAACAAGTGAAGCAATATCCTTATCTTCTGCATATATCTCTGGTATGTTATCAGACTTAGTTGGTGAAGAAGTTATTCCTACTATACAAGGAAGAATGGGAACAGGATCTTTTGAATATACTATAAAAACTGAAAATGCTAATGATTTTAATATTAATGTAGAAAATGCTCAAATGGAAATAGATGGAAGTTATGAAGGCTTAACCAAATTCGTTATTGTAGAGGCCAAGAACCATTATATGAGTGATTTTATTGTAAGACAGCTGTATTATCCTTATAGAGTTTGGAGTAAAGAAACGGAAAAAGATATTATTCCTGTTTTGCTAATAAAACATGACAATATCTTCAATTTTTATGTATATCAATTCGATAACAAAGATAGTTATAATAGTATAAAATTAATTAAAATTAAAAGATATATTTTAGGAGAAATATATCATCAAATAGAGACAGATGATATTTATGATGTAATAAATAATACGATATTTGTTGAAGAAGATCCAAATATTCCATTTCCTCAGGCTGATATATTTTACAGAGTTTTAGATTTTATAAATGTTTTAAATGATACTGAAATGAAATTAAATGAAATAGCTGAATTATATGAATTTGATGAAAGGCAAGGCAATTATTATAGTGCAGCTGCACGATACTTAGGATTTGTAAAAAGAGAACGTGGAGGATATAAATTAACAAAATTAGGAAAAGATTTAATGAAAATGGATCATAAAACAAAAAATTTAAGCATAGTTAAATCTATTATTTCTCATAAACCATTTTATTTGGCATTAGAGAAGTATTTAAATAGTGGTAAAATATGCAATAAAGAAATTGCTGAAGCAATTTTAGAAGCATCACCAAAAGTTAATAGTATTGAAACTGCCAAAAGACGTGCACAAAGCGTAACATCATGGATTAGATGGATAATTAATTTAACAACAAATTATGAAAATAATCCTTTTGACAAATAAACAAAAAAGTTAAAATTATAAAATGAGATAGAAATATCTTGTTTTTGTAATTTATAAAGTTCTTTAAAAAGATTAATCATAGTAGTATAATTATATTAGGTTGTGATTAAATGAAAAAAAGAAACTGGGTAGAAATAATACTATCGATTATATTAAGCATATTAATGGTAATAGGATTAAGTTTTCAAAAATATAAAGACTTAACATTGGTATTAAATAAATTTTATTTAGGAATATTAGTATTCCTAGGAAGTTTTATAGCATTTTATTTTATAACTAAATTTATATTTAAAAAACTAAATAATTTGAATATAAAAGAAAACAAACCACCAAAAAATAAAATTCTAAAATTATTTGATGAACATCCATTTATATTTTCATTAACATGTATGATACTTGGATGGGCTATCTACATAATAGCATTTTATCCATCACTCATGGCACCTGATCCATCGAACCAAATACTCCAGTTCTTTGGAATAGATAACTACTATTCACACATATCTATACTTTTAGATGAAAGCGTAATAATAACGAACCATCATCCAGTACTACACACACTAATACTAGGATCATGCACAAAAATAGGAACGTTGCTAGGAAATGTAAACATAGGGCTATTTATTTACACATGTATACAAACAATAATATTAGCGGGCACTCTATCATACACAATAAGTTTTTTAAAAACTAGAGGGATTAGTAGAAAATACTTGATAACAGCACTAATAATATATACACTTGTACCAGTATTTCCGATGTATGCAATAGTACCTGTAAAAGACGTAATCTTTGGATGCCTAATAATAATCTACATAATTGAAATATACAAATACATAGTAGAAGAAACAAAACCAAAAATACTAAAAACAACAATACTATTAATATTAATAATGCTATTTAGAAATAATGGATACCACATAATAATACTATCACTTCCGTTCTTACTAATACCTAAAATAAAAGGAAGAAAAAGAATCTTAATATTAGTAATCTTTACATTAGCATTTAATTATTCATACAACAATGTAATTTTACCTTACTTTAAAGTAACACCATCTAGTCCTAGAGAAAAATTATCAATACCATTCCAACAAACAGCGAGACTAGTAAAAGAACATCCTGAAATAATAACAGACGAAGAAAAAGAAATAATAGACAAAATACTGACATACGATACACTAAGTGAAAGATACGATCCGGAATTTGCTGACCCTGTAAAAAACAAATACAACAAATTTACTACAGACGAAGACTTAAAAAAATACTATAAAGTGTGGTTTAACGGACTAAAAAAGGAGCCAATTACATACATAGAAGCGACACTAGAAAACACCTATGGCTATTACTATCCATTTAAAACTGATTGGTACATATACTCTAATTACAAGACTAAACTAAAAGATAATGGGTTTGACTACCACTGGAATAAATTAGGATGGTTAAGAAAAGGACTAGTCAACTTTGGAAAAGTATTTCCATACATACCAATAATAGGATTAATAGTAAACATCGGATTTTCCACATGGACTATAATGATTATGATTAGTTACTTAATAAAAAGCAAAAAATATAAAGAAATACTATTATATACTCCGAGTATAATAGCATTCATGGTATGCATAGCATCACCAGTAAACACATATTTTAGATATGCATTACCAAATGTATTTGCAATGGTTCTACTAACAGGATTATTCATAAATATAATAAAAAAGAAAGAGGTAAAAGATGAAAAATAAAAAAATCGCGGTATTAATACCATGCTATAACGAAGCCAAAACGATAGAGAAAGTAGTAAAAGACTATAAAAAAGTATTGCCAGAAGCAGATATATACGTATTTGACAATAACTCTACGGATGGAACTGACAAAATAGCTGAAAAAGCAGGAGCCATAGTAAAATACGAATACAAGCAAGGAAAAGGAAATGTAATAAGAAGTATGTTTAGAAAAATTGAAGCAAACTGTTACTTAATGATAGATGGAGATGATACATATCCGAGTGAAAATGCAAAAGAGATGTGTGACCTAATATTAGAAGGAAAAGCGGACATGGTAATAGGAGACAGACTATCAAGTACATACTTTACTGAAAACAAAAGACTATTCCATAACTTTGGAAACAAAATAGTAAGATTACTAATAAACATACTATTTAAAAATAAAGTAAAAGACATAATGACAGGATACCGAGCATTCAGTTATGAATTTGTAAAATCATTTCCAGTATTGTCAAAAGGCTTTGAAATAGAAACAGAAATGACAATCCATGCAGTAGACAAAAACTTCAAACTAGTAGAAGTACCAGTAACATATAGAGATAGACCAGAAGGAAGTGTTTCGAAGTTAAAAACATACACAGATGGAATAAAAGTACTAAAAACTATCGCAACACTATTTAAAGAATATAAACCAGGTATGTTCTTTAATATAATTGCTCTAATGTTTTTAATACTATCATTAATATTGGGAGTACCAGTAATAATAGAATACTTTAAAATAGGATTAGTACCAAGATTCCCATCATTAATAGTATCAAGTATATTTTTAGTAATATCAATATTACTATGTATAACTGGAATAATCTTACAAGTAATAGTAAAAAAACATAGACAACTATATGAATTATACTTAAATTCCATATGGAGAAACAAATGAAAAAAATATTAGAAATATATAAAAAACATGAAGAAATAATAAATTACCTAATAGTAGGAGTACTAACAACCATTGTAAGTTTAGTTGTAAAATGGGGCTTACTCTTTACGATATTAGATGCCAAAAATGCAATAGAACTACAAACATCGATAATAATATCTTGGTTTGCAGCAGTAACATTTGCATACATAACAAATAGAGTATTTGTATTCAAAAGTAAAAGTAAAAACATAATAAAAGAAATAATAAGTTTCTTCAGTTCAAGAGTACTAACACTATTACTTGACATGGGAATAATGTGGTTCTTTATAACATTCTTAAAACTAAACTCACGAGTATGGGTAATAATATGGACAATGATAGTACAAGTATTAGTAACAGTACTGAATTATATATTCAGCAAACTACTTGTATTTAAGAAAAAATAATGATAAAATATAAAATGTCTTAAAGACATTTTAATGGCCTGTTGGTGAAATGGTTAACACATCGCCCTCTCAAGGCGACATTCACGGGTTCAAATCCCGTACAGGTCACCAAAATGAATTTAAACTTAGGTGTTAGCCTAAGTTTTTAAAAAAAATAAATTAATTGAATTAGAGAGTTTTGAAAAAATGGAAACAGGAAGTGCATTAGCAGCTAGTGCTTTAATATTTTCAAAATATTTTACACCATTTGCTAACATTTACGGAATGCTTTTAAAAGTTCAAACACCATCTATAGAATTTTTAAAGTTATTAATAATCACACAGGCAAATGTGTAGGAGACGTGAAATATTGGAAAAGTAAAATTATAGAAATCTATCAAAAATTAAAAAAACGTGAATTTTTATATAATCTACATTACATTAATACAAAGCTAAATTGGTAAAATAGTGGTAGG
>JAAVYQ010000025.1 GCA_022791215.1 Bacilli bacterium
AAAAGATTTTGATAACATAATATGATAAAATAAAAAGTATGAAAAAGATAATATATATAATTTTAACAATAATATTAACCGTGCCATTAAGTATCCAAGCACTAGAAATAAATGGATTACATTCTAAAAACGTTATAATATACAACTTAGACGAAGATAAAATAATATATGAAAAAAATTCAGAAGAAATAACTAGCATAGCAAGTTTAACAAAGATTATGACAACAATAGTATCAATTGAAAAAATTGAAAATTTAGAAGAAAAAATAACAATAACAGAAGAAATGTTAGAAAATGTTCCTTGGGATGCAAGCATAGCTGGACTACAAATAGGAGACACACTAACCTACAAAGATTTATTATATGCAAGTATGTTACCATCAGGTGCAGACGCTACTGACTCATTAGCAATAAGTTTATTTGGATCAATAAACAAAATGGTTGAAGCCATGAATAAAAAAGCACAAGAACTAAAATTAGAAAAAACAAGTTACATAAACACAACAGGATACGATGCAACAGGACATCATTCAACAGCAAAAGACACATTAACATTACTAAAATATGCATTACAAAACGAGACATTCAAAGAAATATACACAGCGAAAACATATACAACATCAAACAACTTAAAACTAAACTCAACAGTAGTAGATTTCAACAAAAAATATAATTATGATTTATCATACATATTAGGAAGTAAAACAGGATTCACTGACGAAGCAGGCCAATGTTTAGCCGCTTTATCAAAAATAGATGACACTAATATAATAACAATCACTATAAATGCACCATACGTATCAGGAAGTGCAAGACATTTAATAGACATGACAAAACTATATGACAGTCTAAAAGAAAACTATGAAAAAAGAATATTTATAGAAGAAGGAGAAACATTAAAAGAACTACCTACAAAATATGCAAAAGAAGAAACAGTATCAATTAATTCATTAACAACAATTTCAAGATACATAGAAAAACCATATGACGAAAAAAAATTAGAAATAAAATACAAAGGAGAAGAAGAAATATCTAGTACAGTAAAAAAAGGAACTGAAATAGGAACAATACAAATATACTATGATGGAGAATTACTAGAAGAAATGAAAGCAATAACTGCCTCTTCCCTAAACTTCAGCGTATGGAATTACTTAAAAGAAAACATAATTTATTACATTGGAGTATTATTTCTAATAATAATAACAATCATAATAATAAAACCTAAGAAAAAGAAGAGAAGACGTTAAACTTCTCTTTTTATTTTAATACTTTCCAAAAACCATTTTTATCAAAACCAATTCTATCCAAATATCAATTAATTTTAATAATTTTAGCAACAGTACTTTTACTCAAAATCAATATTGTTTTTCACTTAAAAAATTATAAATATTTTAGGAGTTAAATATATGGAATTTAAGGAAAAACTAATAATTGTTAGAAAGCACAAATGTCTTATGCAAAAAGAAATAAGTAATATATTAGAAATAAAACAACAACAATATAGCAAATATGAAAGAGGAATAAATATCATGTCAGTTACAATATTGCAAAAGATTTGCTTTAATTTAAAAGTGTCTTCAGAATACTTATTAGGGTTTTACAGTAAAATAAAAGAAATAAAAGTTACTAAATACAATGGATATTATAATGAAAGAATAAAAGAGATAAGAGAATATAGATATCAATATCAAACTAACCTAGCAAAAATATGTGAATGTATAAATATTTCTCCAGACTACATCCTAGGATTTATAGACGAAATGAAACCACTAGATAAAAATAAGAGAGATTAATTAAAAATTCTTTTAACTACTCAGTATATACCATTTAACTATTTAAAAAACTCAAGATTTTGCATTTTAGAATATTTATGGTATAATTATAAAACGGAGGACTTTATGAAAATCATACTAATAGACAATGTAAAAGGAACAGGAAAAAAGGATGAAATAAAAGAAGTCAAAGATGGCTTTGCTAGTTTTCTCATAAAAGAAAAAAAGGCTGTACCCTACTCTAATAAAAGTAAAGAAGTATTAGACACTGAACTAGAAGATAAAAAGCAAAAAGAAGAAACATTAATAAAAGAAATGACAGAACTAAAAAAAAGACTAGAACAAATGGAAATAAAATTTAAAGTAAACACAGGAAAAGAAGGACGAGTATTTGGAAGTATAAGTTCAAAACAAATAAGCGAAGAACTAAATAAAAAAGACATAAAAATAGACAAAAAATTAATAACAGCAAACAATATAAATTGCCTAGGAACACATTACGTAACAATAGACTTACACAAAAAAGTAAAAGCCGAGTTAAAAGTTACACTCCTAGGGGGTGAATAAAATGGCTAGAAAAGAGCCACAAAACATTGAAGCAGAAATAAATGCTTTAGGGTGTGCGTTTCTAAGTAAAAGTGCCTTAGACAAAGTTTGCGAAGAACTACACAGTGAGATGTTCTACATTGATGCTCATAAAAAAATATATGAAGTATTAAAAAAACTAAGAAAAGAAGACATAGCGATAGATGTAACAACAGTATCTAACGAACTAGAAAAAGACAAATTGCTAGGAACAGTGGGCGGAATAGAATACATTACAGAAATCATAGACACAGTAGCAACTCCTGCAAACATTGAATACTATATAAACATAATATTTGAAAAATATGTATTAAGAACACTAATCGCAAAATCCACAAATATAATAGAAAGTTGTTATGAAGAAAAAGACACAATAAATAACATTGTTGAAGAAGCTGAAAAAGACATATTAAGTGTAAACAGCGAAAGAATGACAAAAGAAATAAAACCAATACAAGAAGTACTAGATCAAGCACAAGAGCAAATAGAATTTCTTGCAAAAAATGGCGGAGACATAACAGGAACAGCAACAGGATTTATTGATTTAGATAGAAGAACGACAGGATTTCATGAAAACGAACTAATAATACTAGCAGGACGTCCTGGAATGGGAAAAACATCGTTAGCGCTCAACATAGCAGGAAACATGGCAATAACTGGCAAAAAATCAGTAGCATTTTTCACATTAGAAATGCCAGCGATACAAATAGTAAACAAATTATTTTCAGCAGTTGGACAAATAGAATCAATGAAATTAAGAACAGGAAAACTTGACCACATGGACTGGAAGAAGTATAATGAAACTCTAAGTTTACTAGCCGACACAAAATTTTGGATAGATGACACACCTGGAATTACAGTATCTGAAATAAGAGGCAAATGTAGAAGACTAAAAAACGGTGAAAAAGGCTTAGACGCAATATTTATAGACTACCTACAATTAATAAGTAGTTCTAGCAAATACTCAGGACAAAGGACAAACGAAGTAAGTGAAATATCAAGAGACTTAAAAAAACTTGCGATGGAATTAAAAGTCCCAGTAATCGCACTCGCGCAACTATCACGTGGAGTAGAAGCGAGAGAAGACAAAAGACCACTTATGAGTGACTTAAAAGAAAGTGGATCAATAGAACAAGACGCGGACATGGTAATGTTTATATATATTGACGATTACTATAAATTTAATGCAAAAGACAGACCTGACTTTTCACAAGTAGACCTAATAATATCGAAAAACAGAAGTGGTAGCCAAGGAACTGTAAATTTAGTTTTTGAAAGACCATATACAAATTTCAAGAACTGTTTAAAAAGTGAGGAAAATGAATGATGAACAGAAAAAGTATTTATTGGGGTTTTCTATTTTCAATAATACTATCTAGCCTAATATTCATACTAGGTTCAGAGCGAAAAACATTTACAAACTATCCAGTGACAGTATATCAAGTATACCTTAATGGAGAATCAATAGGCGTAATAGAAGACGAAGAAAAACTATACAACTTAATCAACAAAGAGCAAAAAAGTCTAAAAAACGAATTCAAAGTAAAAAAAATATATGCACCAATCGGACTAGAAACAACTAAACTAGTGACATACGAAGGAACAGTAGACTCAGTAGAAGATGTATACGATAAAATAAAAGATGTTGAGCCATTTAGTGTAAAAGGATATGAAATAACAATCGCACACAGCGAAGACAAAATACAAAAAATAAACGTACTAAAAAAAGAAGACTTTGACGCTGCGATAACAAGTACTATAAAAGCGTTTGTAGACGATGAAACATACGAAAAATATCTAGCAAGTCAACAAGAAGAAATAGTAACTACAGGAGAAACACTAGAAAAAATATCTATAAGAGAAAACATAACAATAAAAGAAAAATACCTAAGCACAGAAGACAAAATATACAAAGATTCTAATGAGTTAAGTAGATATCTACTATTTGGAACAGACGAAATACAAGGAATGCACACAGTAGAGGCAGGACAAACAATAAAAGAAATAGCTGACAAATACGAACTAAACGTAAAAGAATTTTTAATAGTTAATCCTGAAATAAAAAGTGAAACAGCCCTACTATACCCTGGCCAAAAAGTTAATATAGGACTAGTAAATCCATTAATAAGTGTTGTAGTAGAAACAAATCGAGTAGTAGATGCAGAAGTAACATACCAAACAGAAACCGAATACGACAACAAAATCGTAATAGGAAAAAAATACACAAAACAAGTAGGACAAAATGGTATGAGTCGTGTAACTTATTACACAGAAACAATAAATGGAACACCAACAAAAGTTATCAAAAGGGGTGAAGAAATATTAGTTCCAGCAATAAATGAAATAGTAGTTTATGGAGGATTATCATCACAATACATAGGAGATAACGGAGTATGGAGATGGCCTACAGTAAAACCATATGTAATAACATCATACTTTGGATGGCGTACAGATCCATTTGATGGAACACGTACATTCCATAGAGGACTAGACATATCAGGAACAGGATACGGTTCACCAATATATGCAGCTCGTTCAGGTTACATATCAGCGATAGGATACAGAAACGATATGGGTAACTACATAGACATAATACATAAAGACTCAGCTAACGCGCAAAGTGATTTAAAAACAATCTACATGCACATGTCTAACTTTGCTGAAGGGATGAGAGATGGAACATATGTAGAAAAAGGACAAATCATTGGTTACATGGGTTCTACGGGAGCAAGTACAGGAACACACTTAGACTTCCGAATAGTAGTAGATGGCGAATACATTGACCCACTAAGCGTACAATACGACTAATGAAAATAGTAATATTAGGAAGTGGATCAAAAGGAAACTCTACATTTATAGACTTTGGAATAAAAAAAGTTTTAATAGATGTAGGGTTTTCCTATAAACAAATAAAAGAAAGATTAGCAAAAATCAATATTGATCCAAAACAAATAGATGCAGTATTCATAACACATGATCATCAAGATCATACAAATGGTTTAAAAGTGTTCCTAAAAAATGTAAAACCGATGCTGTATATAACAAAAGAAGTAGAAAAATATGTATTAGACGAACCATATAATAGAAGTATATACCTAACTGACGAAATGTTTCTAGAAGATATATTTATAAAAATAATTCCAACATCACATGATGCACTAACAGCAAACGGATATTTATTTGAATACAATAACGAAAACGTAGTATACCTAACAGACACAGGATACCTAAATCATAGAAACTTTATATATCTGAAAGACAAAGAATATTACATATTTGAAAGTAACCATGACACTGAAAAACTAATAAATGGACCATACCCAGAATACTTACAACGAAGAATTTTAAGTGATAAAGGCCACTTATCAAACGAATTATGTGCAGGATATCTATCTAGACTAATAGGACCTAACACAAAAAAAGTAATACTAGCCCACATATCAGAATCAAATAACGACCCCACTCTAGCATTAGAAACAAATCTTAAAATATTAAAAGAAAACGAAGTAGACTTTAAAAACTTAGAATGTGCATCACAAAATGAAATAACGAAGGTGAACATATGATAAAAATAATAGTAGTTGGCAAACTCAAAGAAAAATATTTAGTTGAATTAGTCAATGATTACAAAACAAGAATAAACAAATATCATAAATTAGAAATAATAGAATTAAAAGATTCAAATATTCATGATGAAGCAAAAGAAATAACAAAACACATAAATAACAGAGACTATATAATTTCGACTTACATAAAAGGTGAATTACTCACTACCCTAGAATTTACAAAACTAATAAATGATAATCTAACTAATGGAAATTCTAACATAACATTCATAATAGGTGGTTCAGATGGATTAGATGAAGAAATATTGAGTATAAGTAATAAATTAATATCATTTTCAAAACTAACATTTCCTCATGGACTATTTAGAGGAATACTTTTAGAACAAATATATCGTGCATTTAAAATAATGAATAATGAAACATACCATAAATAAAGAGTTTGTAATTACGCACAAACTCTTTTAACTTACTTTTAATGTTCTTGCAAAATCTTCACTTTCAGCTATAGTTATATCTAAACCATGTTTTTGCATTCTCTCAACATATGAATAGTAGTACTTCCTATCTATTAAATATATTGGAATATTTAATTCACTAGCAGCCTTTAATTCAATATCGTTAATTCTATCAAAACATACTATATAACTTGGTTTTAACCTTTCATTTTCATTAACTCTTTTTAACAATATTTCATTATATTTTCCATGCGGAGCACTTGTTCTGTTATTTATTTCAGCAGTTTTTGTAATAATATCATCTACTAAGCCTACTGTATTTATATTAGAACTAATTCCTTGATCTCTCATATTAAGATTGGAATCACCATCCAATTTTCTATTAGTACCTGCATCACCAATAAAAGTATACTTGATATTTTCTGGTGGAACATTATCAAAACCAAAAGTTATAGACGTTCCTCGACTATCTGATACACCATAAGTTATCATTGCCTTATCTGAAATAAGTGAAGTAGAAATAAAATTATTTCCACCATTTATTTCATTAAATAACCTAGGGTTCTCAAGTATTTTCTCAGCAATATCATTATTAGAAGACATAGAATTAGAAATTACATTATGAACCAACATAGTAAATGGCTGTCCATTTAATTCATAAACATCAATATTTTTCCCATTACTATTTACTACACTATGCTTAGCAACATTCTCAATTTGACTAGTTTTCTCCAATAAATCTTTACTAAACTGTTGCTTTACTAATTCGTTACCATCTCTCTCCATCTCAAAAATTAACTTTTCATAATTACGAACACTATCCTTATCAAGAGCCTGAGCAATGCTAATAATTTCCTCATCACTAGCAGTATAAAGTTTATTGAGAATTTCTAAAATCGTTTCATATTTTTCTTTAAATTCAAAAGATAACTGAGTTTTATTAATAGTCTCCAAAAACAATGGTAAATAATTCATATCTTTTCTTTCTATACCAAAATATTTATTTAACACAAGTTCAGATTTATTATAATTTCCTATACTAGATTCTATTAAAGACTTACTCATATCTTCTAGAGAAATATTTCTAAACCAAACATCCCTATCATAACTAACCAAGTCTTTAATAAGATCATAATTTCCATAAGAACAAATTTGGAATATCTTTTCAAACTCTTGACTATATAAAAAACTTGATTTTCTATATAATTCACTTAAAGTTTCTACACCTATATTTTGTATAAAATTCATAGAAAACTGTTCCAATGATATAGAATTTTTATTTATCATACCTAAATTCTCAATAAAATTACGACTCTCAGGAATATTTTCATAAGTATATTTAAGTCCTTCAAAATAATCTTTCTCTACAATTTCACTAAGAATATCCATTTTCCTTCCAAATAACTCTAGAGTAGTCTTATCTCCAATATAAGGATTTTGAGAAATAACATTCCACATTTTATCTCCAAAAAATTTAACATTAATCTTATTTAAATCCACTTTGGGATTATTTTTCTTATACTGAAGTAACCTACTACCATAGCCTTTATCTATAACTTCACTGATATTATCACTAAAAATATCATAACCAATCAAGTCATATAACTCTATAAAATTTTCATCCTTAAAAACATTAATATTACTTACTACCCTATTCTCAAAACCATTTTTTCTAATAAACTCAATATACTTAGAAGCATTATTAGACTTATGAAGTTCATAAACAGCATGCACATGAGATCTTATAACATCTTTATTAATTCCAGCTTTACTAAGATCGATAATAAACTCTCTAAACTCTTTCTTATACACACTAAGAAAATCCTTATTATCCAAAATTTCAGACAATAACTTATCATCGATTTTCAAATCTCTTAACTCACGGTAATTCAAATTAAGTTTAGCCTTATTTAAAATATTCATAAACATGCTCCTCTCTACAATATTATTCTAACACAAACCTAGCAAAATAATTAAAAAAATAAAAAAAGAAATGTAAACACAACATAAACTAACATTTACATTAAGTAATTTTATATAGTAGAAAAACATGTGTTTCTTTGATATAATATAACAGTATAGGAGAAAAGAAATGATATGATAAAAAAGAAGCCAAAAGAATTAATTAACTTTCTTATTTTTCTAGTTGGTATATTTATAATATCAATAACATTCAACGTTTTAGTAGTGCCTAACAACTATATGATAGGCGGACTATCAGGACTAAGTGTACTATTTAATTATCTATTTAAAATTGATGTAGTTTACATACTCATACTTGGAAACATATTACTTATATTAATAAGTGCAATCACTTTAGGAATAAAAGAAACTACACCACACATAATAGGATCTCTCATATACACATCAGTAGTATATCTTACTGAAAATATAAACAGCATATTAAACATCCACATAACATCAATATTTTTAAACGTAGTGGCCATAGGAGTACTAATGGGAATAGGATACACATGTGCATACCTAGCGGGATATTCTACTGGAGGGACAGACATACTAGGAATAATCTTCAAGCGCAAATTTGGCATGCCTTTAGGGAAAGCATTATTTATACTAAACACAATAATACTAGCGACAAGTACTGTAGTATTAGGCTTTGAAATGCTAATAATATCATTACTAATAAGATTTATTGAAACCAAAATGATAGACTCATTCCTAATAGGAATAAGTGATTCAAAAGTAATATTTGTAAAATCCGAAAAAACAAAAGAAATAAAAGACTTTATAATAAACGAGATAAAAAGTGGAACAAGCGAATTAAAAGTAACAACAGGATACAAGAAAAAAGAAGGAGACATCATAATGTGTGTAGTTCCCACAGAAAAATACATGAAACTAAAAAATAAAATAATCTCAATTGACAAAGATGCATTCATAACAATACTTGATGCATACGAAGTATATGGAGGAACAAACAGGTATAAATTGCCATTACATGACATGAGAATATAATGATATAATTTAGAAGGAGGAAAAGATGAATTTAATAGAAATCAAAAATGTGTACAAACAATACAAAAATGGAACGACAGCACTTTGCGACATAAATGTATCGATACCAAAAGGAGATTTTATATTTGTAATAGGTGCTACTGCATCAGGAAAAAGTACACTAATAAAACTTTTATATAGACAAGAAAAACCATCACGAGGGGATGTATTTGTAGGAGGAATAAATGTTGCCAAACTAAAAAATAGAAAAGTATATAAACTAAGAAGAAAATTAGGAATAGTATTCCAAGATTACAAATTACTACCTAATCTAACAGTATACGAAAACGTTGCATTTGCATTAGAAATATATGGATTACCTGAACGAGAAGTAAGAAAAAAAGTAATGAATGCCATAGAAAAAGTTGGCCTAAAAGAAAAATTTAGAAGTTATCCCGATCAATTATCAGGAGGAGAGCAGCAGCGTGTATCAATCGCACGAGCAATAGTAAACAACCCAAAAATACTAATATGTGATGAGCCAACTGGAAACCTTGATCCAGACACATCAATGGGAATAATGGAAATAATAAATAAAATAAATGAAGAAGGAACGACGATAATAATGGCAA
>JAAVYQ010000026.1 GCA_022791215.1 Bacilli bacterium
GTAGCTTGGTTTTCTACTTGAGGATTCCACCATAAGTCTAAGTGTATTACTACGTCTGCGCTTGTGAGGTTAAGTCCTGTTCCGCCTGATTTTAGCGTTATTAGAAATACGTTTGTATCGTCTTCGTTGAATTTATTTACTAATTCCATTCTTTTTTTAGATGGTACACTTCCATCTATTATGTATGTGGAAATTCCTGCGTTTGTGAATTCTCTATTTACTATGTCTAAGGCTGTTTTGTAACTTGTGAATAAGAGTATTTTGTGCCCATTTTTTATTATTTCTTCAACTAGTGTGATTAGATGTTCTATTTTTGAACTTCCTCCTTCATAGTCTTCGTATATGATTTTTGGGTCTATACATAGTTGTCTTAGTCTTCCAAGTAGTTGTAGTATTTTGAAACTACCTTTTTTGAACCCTTCTTCTGCGATTATTTCGTCCATTTCTTTTTTTGTCTTTTCTAGTTGCGCGACATATAGTTTTTTCTGTTCTTTGTTTAGTTCGATGTATATGCTGTTTTCTATTTTGTCTGGTAGTTCTGTTACTACTTCTTTCTTTTTTCTTCTTAGTATGAATGGTCTTATTTGTTTGTTTAAATTTGTTAATGATTTTAAGTCTTCTTTTTCTACATCTTTTATGTTATATTTTCTACTAAATGTTTGTAAACTCGCTAAATATCCTGGCATGATAAAGTCAAATATGCTCCATAATTCTAGTACTGAGTTTTCTAGTGGGGTTCCTGTTAATGCGATTTTTGTGTTTCCTTTTAAACTTTTTATTACTTTCGTCATTTGTGCATTAGTGTTTTTTATGTTTTGTGCTTCGTCTATAGCTATTAATTCAAAGTTCATTTTTTCGTATTCTTCTTGGTCTTGTCTTACTAGTCCATATGTTGTTATTAGTATGTTCGTTTCGTTTAGGTGTTTTAGTTCTTCTTTTCTTCTCGCTTTGTTTTCAGCGAATACTTTGAATTTGAGTTCGCTTCCGAATTTGTCAAATTCATTCTCCCAGTTATATATTAAGGATGTAGGTGCGATTATTAGTATTTTTGCATTTTTCTTTTCTTTTAGTATTTCTTTTATAAAGTATATTAGTTGTATTGATTTTCCTAGTCCCATTTCATCTGCTAGTATTCCACCGAATCCACATTTGTATATGTTGTAAAGCCATTTTACTCCTATTGTTTGGTAGTCTCTAAGTATTTCTTTGTCTTTTTTTTCGAGTTTTATGTTTTTGTTTTTGTATGATGAAAAGTTATTTATTAATTCGTCAAATAAATTGTTTGTACTGATTATGTGGTATTTGTCTTGTTTTATGCTGTCTAAGTATATCGCACGGTATTTTGGTATTTCTCCTGTTCCATTTTTTAGGTCTTTGTCTTTTAAGTCCATGTCGTCAACTAATTCTTCTAATTCTTTTAGTTCTTTTGAGTTTTCTAAGTTTATTATGTCTCCACTTTTTAGTTTATAGTATTTCTTTTTGTTTTTAAGCGAGTCTAATACGTTTACTATTTCGTCGTTGTTGATGTTTCCTAAATCAAATTCATATTTTAGTATGTTGTCAGTTCCTATAGAAAATTTTGATCTTATGTTTGTTTCTTTTATTATGTTTGTCTCTTTCAATTTGTTTGACGTGAATACTTCGTATTTTTCAGCAAGATTTTGTATACCAATTTCTAAAAATTCACCTATTATTTCTATGTCATCCATGTATATTTGTTTATTTTCAATTTTGAAGCCATGATATGCTATGTCAGTTATTAGCGTTTGTTCTGTTTCTTCGTCTCTTATTATGTCTGTTGTCTCTTTAAAGTAATCTATTTCTTTTTCTTTGTATGTAAGTTTTAGTGTGCATATTACTAAATTTCCTTTTAAGTCTAAGTATATTTTTATCTCCGGTTTTACACCTATTGTGATTTTCCCTTCAGTTGTTTCGTCTAATTCTACTGTGTCTTTTACTATTCCTAATATTCCGTTTGTAAATAACTCTAAATCACTTTCTTTGAATTTAAGGCTGTCTAATTTTGTTTGTTTCATTAAATCAAGTATTTTACTTACTTTTGCTGGTATTTTATATAGTGTTTTGTTCTTTATTGCATATTTGTAGTCTTGTGATAGGTATTCTAATTTGTTGCTTTCAGGTTTTAAATAGTAGTATTCTCCTTCTTTTGTTAGTTTCATTTTTATTGGATTATCGTTTGATATTTCTTTTATTGTTCCATATGGATTTATTGTAAATTCTTTCCCTGATAGTATTTCTATAAAATCTTGAAATAATTCATCAGATAGTAACAAGTCTTTATAGTTATAGTATGGATTGTTTTTGTAAAGTCTATATAAAAATTTAATTATTTTTTCATCTTGCTCATTAAAATAGTGTTTTTCTGGGTTATATTTAAAATTTTTTCCAAATTCTACTTCTCCGTTTTTTGCTTCGTAACTTCTCATGAAGTTTGTCATTTTATTGTTTAGTGAATATAGTTTGTCTTCGCCTATTTTAAATTTTAATAGCATGCTTGATGTCTTATAGTAAGGATTGTACTGAGGTAATATTTCTACTGTTAGGTTTAGACATTTTTTTAAGTTGTTTTTACTTTTCTTTGGTTCAGTATAGAATTCTTTTAGTATTTCTAGTGAATTTGTTAATGTCCTTTCTTCACTATTTATGAAAAATATGTCATCTTGATAATTTATAAGAGATGCTGCGATGTGTTTGCACATGCTTCTTGAGTAGTATCTAGGACATGTGCAGTGCGTTCCTATTATTTCTCCTTTTCTTGTTCTTATTTCTACATTATATGTGGTGTAATCACTTTCCGATTCTACTTCAAATTTTGTGCATCTAGTTAATTCGCTTTCGATCGTCTCTTTTAATTCTATTAATCTTTCGTCGTAGTTTTTTCCCCTAAGATAGTCTATTCTTCCTAATTGATCTTTTACTACTATATCATATATTTTTTGTTCGTTACTTTTCATTTTTATACTACCTCTTCATTTTTTTATTGTTTTATTTTTGCCATAGTCTAATTATATCTTATTGTTCTTAATAGGTCAAACTTTTCTTTGGGAAGTATTTTGCATTGGTGGGCATGAAAAAAGTGTAATATTTTGCTACTTTTAGTAACTCTTTATTACACTTTTATAATTAATTGTTTTTATCTTGTCTGTTTTTTTGTTTTTATGAGTGCTTCTTCTATAATTCGAGGAGAACTTAGTATTTCCATTATTCCAGTAGATGAGACGTTATTCCAAACTAATGCTTCGATTTCGCTTAATGTTATTTCGTCTTTTATAGTGTATGTTATTTCGTCATTTTCTGTTGTGTTATATATTTCATTGGAATATGTTTTTTTAAATTTTTCAATCGCTTCTTTATTTGCTTCTAGTGTTAATAGTTTCCTATTTGTAGCAAATGTTTCGGCTATTTTTATTCTATATTTTCTTAGTTCTTCGCTTGTAATTCTTTTTATTCCGAAGTTTTTATATAAGACATATAATGCTGTTAAGACTTGCTCTTTATAACTTATATATGTTTTTTCTATTGATATGTCGTCTTCGTCTATTGTCGTTTCTTCTAGGTTTTTTATCATTTATTCCTCTTTATTTATTTGTTCGATTATGTTTTCTATTTTTTTTCCATATTCTATCGATTCATCATATACAAATTTCAATTCTGGTATGTGTCTGATGTTTAGTCTTCCGGCTAGTTCACTTCTAAAGAAGGATGATGCTCCATTTATGTCATGTATTACTTTTTCTTTTTTGTAGTCGTCTAGAGTGGTAAAGTATATTTTTGCAAAACTTAAGTCGTTTGTTACAGTAGCATATGTTATTGTTACATTTTTTAAGTCTTCGTCTTTTATTTCTGTTAGAAGTATTTTACTTATTTCTCTCATTAAGTCTGAAGCTACTCTTTCTCCTTTTAGTTTCATGCTCGTTTCACTTCTTTCATTTCATAGGTTTCTATTATGTCTCCTACTTTTATGTCTATGTAGTTTTCTATTGTTATTCCACAGTCAAATCCTTGTTTTGCTTCTTTTACTTGGTCTTTTTCTCTTTGTAAACTTCCTATTTTTCCTTCAAATATTACTATTCCATCACGTATTAATCGCATTAGTGATGAATTTTTGATGATTCCTGTTGTTACATGTGAGCCTGCGATTGTTCCAACTTTTGAGAATTTAAATAATTGTCTTACTTCTGCTTCTCCTGTGATTACTTCTTCGTATTCAGGATCTAACATTCCTTTCATCGCTGCTTCTATTTCTTCTACAGCTTTATATATTATGTTGTATGTTCTTATTTCGACATTGTGACTTGCTGCGTTTTCTCTTGTTTTACTGTCTGGCATTACATTAAATCCAATGATTATTGCATTTGATGCACTCGCCAATACTATGTCACTTTCTGTTATTGCTCCTACTCCACTTCTTATTACAGATGTTTTTACTCCTTCTACATCTATTTTTTCTAATGCATTTTTAACTGCTTCTTCACTACCTTTTACATCGGTTTTTAATACTATGTTTATTTCTTTTCTTCCACTTTGGATTGATGCAAATAAGTCGTCTAAACTTACAGCCTTTTTTATGAATTTTTTCTCTTTTTCTAATGCGGCTCTTTTTTGTGCGACTGTTCTAGCCTCTTTTTCAGTTTCAAATGACATGAATTTATCTCCAGCAACTGGTACTTCATTTAGTCCTGTTATTTCAACCGGAGTGCTTGGTAAGGCTTCTATTAAGTCGATTCCGTTGCTGCTTTTTAGCGTTCTTACTTTTCCATGTGATGTTCCTACTACTATAGGATCTCCTATTCTTAGTGTTCCATTATTTATTAAGAGTGTCGCTAGTGGTCCTTTTGTTTTGTCTAGTTTTGCTTCGATTACTGTTCCTAGTGCATATCTATTAGGATTTGCTTTTAGTTCTTGCATTTCAGCAAGTGCTATTATATTTTCTAGTAGTAACGCTACGTTTTCTCCTGTGTGGGCACTTAGTTTTACGAATATAGTGTCTCCTCCCCATTCTTCAGGTGTTAAACCGTATTCGCTCATTTCACTCATGATTTTTTCTATGTTTCCTACACCTTTGTCTATTTTGTTTATTGCAACTATGATTGGAACGTTAGCACTTTTTGCGTGATCTATCGCTTCTTTTGTTTGTGGCATTACTCCGTCATCGGCTGCGACTATTATTATGACTATGTCTGTTATGCTGGCTCCACGTGCTCTCATTTCGGTGAATGCTGCGTGTCCAGGTGTGTCTATGAATGTTATTAGCGATCCTGAGATTTCCACTTGGTATGCACCTATATGTTGTGTTATTCCTCCAGCTTCTCCACTTACTACATGTGATTTTCTTATGTAGTCTAGTAAACTAGTTTTCCCATGGTCTACATGTCCCATTATTGTAACTACTGGTGGACGTGGTGTTAAATCTTTTTCATCGTCTATTATTTCAAAGTTTTCAAAGTTGCTTATGTCTTTTGTTTCTTCTTTTTTTAGTTCTTTTCCATATTCTAATACTACTACTTCTGCATCTTCATATGTTATGCTTGCATTTATGTTTAGCATTAATCCTAGTTTGAATAGTCTTCCTACTAATTCGTCGTCTGTTATGTTTAGTAAACTTGCCAAATCTTTTACTGTCATTCCTTCTTTGTATAATACTACTTTTTCTTCGTTTTCAGATTTGTTGCTTTGTAGTTTTGATTTGTTTTTGTACAAGTTTTTCTTTTCTTTTTTGTATTCTTCTAGGTTTGTTTTGCTATCTTTTTTCTTTAGTTTTACTTTTTGTGCTCGTTCGTGAGATAGGTTACTTCCCCCTAGAAGTTCTTCAGCTCGGTCTTCAAATGAAAATTTACTTTCTAATTCTTCGCTTAATAAATTTTCATCTTCTTTTTCTTCTTCGTCTGTATTTTCGTTTAGTGCTAGGTCTAATGTTACAACGTCATCGTCATCTAGTATGTCATCTTTGCTTGTAACTTGTATTCCTAATTCTTCACATTTTTTTAGTAGTGCCTCTACTTTCATTTTTATATCACTAGCGTATTCTTCTACTGTCATATAATGCACCCTCTTTCTTATATTTTATTTTTTAAATTTTTAATTTTTTACTCTTTTATAAGTAACTTGTTCTTCTTTTTCTAAATTAGAGTTTGTAAATCTTCTTATATTACTTTCTGTATACCCTTTTTATAGTTTTAAAGTCTTTTTAGGGTCTTCTTCTTTTATATTTTCTAATTCTAATAAATTATACATTTCTATTAATGTTAAACGAAATCTAGATATATTTAATCCATACCATAGTTTTTCTTCTCTTAATTTTAATAAACAAGAGTAAAAATCTATACTAGCCATATAATTATTGCAACATTTTCCATATTCGTTAATTGAAAGTCTTTGTAATATAAAAGAAAATAATGATATTGGGCTATTGGTATTTTCATATTTTTTTCCTGTTTCACATGCAATGTTATAAAATGTGTAATTTTCTAATGTATAGTTTGCTATTACTTGTATTGATTCTTCTATTTCGTCATATTTCATTTTTTCTCCCTTAATTTTAAGATATTTTTGATATTAATTCATCATAGATTTCATTTGGAACTTCTACTTCAAGGTGTTTTTCTAACATTTTGTTTTGTTTGGCTTTGTTTATTACTTCTATGTCTTTTTTTAGGTATGCTCCTCGGCCGTTTGCTTTTAATGTATCATCTACAATTACATTTCCTTCAGGAGTTCTTACTACTCTAAATAAGTCTTTTTTTTCTAGTTTTTCTCTCGTTATTACACAAGATCGCATAGGTATTTTTCTTGTTTTCAAATAAATCACCTACTTATTGATTTCTTTATTTATTTCGTTTAATGTCTTTATGTTCAGTTTGTATCTAGTAAGTTTGCTTGCAAGTTTTATGTTTATTCCTTTTTTTCCTATGGCAAGGCTTAGGTTTTCGTCGTCTGTTATTACTAATGCTTCTTTTGCTTTTTCATCTTGTACACTTACGTTTAGATTTTTTGCTGGACTTAGTGCGTTTGCGATAAATATTTCAGGATCGTCGTTATATAGTATTAAGTCTATTTTTTCTCCGTTTAATGCTTTTATTATGTTTGCTATTCTTCTTCCTTTTTCTCCTATACAACTTCCTACTGCATCTACATTAGGGTTTGTACTAGATATTGCAACTTTACTTCTTACTCCTGGTTCACGCGCTACTCCATGCATAAGCAATAACCCGTCTTGGAATTCTGGTATTTCAAGTTCAAATAGTCTTTTTACAAATCCATAGTGTTTTCTAGATAGTTTTATTGATGGGCCTTTTGTCGTTTCTTCAACACTTACTATATAAACTTTTACACTTTCTCCCATTTTAAGTGTTTCTCCTGGTATTAACTCGTTTTTAGGCAGTATTCCTCGCGCTTTACCTAAGTCTACATAATAGTTTTTATTGTCTTCCATTGCAAGAAATCCTAACATCATTTCGTCTTCTTTGTCTCGCATTTCATCCATAATTTTGTTTCTTTCAGCTTCTCTTATTTTTTGTAGTACTACTTGTTTTGCTACTGATATTGCTACTCTTCCAAAGTCATCAGGTGTTACTTCTGTTTCTATTATGTCTCCTATTTGTGCATCTGGTTTGATTTCTATCGCTTCTTCTAAGCAAAGTTCTTGGTCTTCATTTTCTAATTCTTCTACTACTGTCATTCTTTTGAATAGTTTTATTATTCCATTTTCTGTATTGATTTCAGGTTTTATGTCTGCATCTTCACCTGTTTCTTTTTTGTATGCTGCGACTAGTCCATTTCCCATCGCTTCTATTATGGTCTCAGCAGGTATTTCTTTTTCTTCTACTAAGTAGTCAAATGCACGTTTAAATTCTTTATTATTCATTTTCGCTTTCTCCCTTACTGCATATATCTAGTACGAATTCTTCTGGTATTTCTGGTAATTCTAATTCGTCTATGATTGGATTAACTATTTCTGATACTCTTGCACACAAGTCTGTGTCTACTGTTTTGTCACTTTCAATGTGTAAGAATAATGTATCTACACCGTCTTCTTTTTCAAATTCTATTTTTGATATCGTAACTTCAATATCTTTTAATGGCTCTTTTACTGCATTTAGTATTTTTTCGTTCATTTTTGTTTCCTCCTTTTTTTAAAAATAAACAAGTGGGTTTGTACGCCCACTCATCTAGTGATTTCATTTTATCATAGTATTTTGTTTTCTTCAATAGTTTGATGGTATATTTTTTCTTTTGGTTCGATTTTAATCTTTTGTTACATTCATAAATGCATTTATTAAATCTATTCCTGTACTTACTTTATCAACTTTGTCTCTAAATCTTAAACCATATCTTTCTTTCATTTCGTTTATCATTTCTTCAACTGCAACTCCACGATTTATTTTTTTATACCAACTTGAGTTTTCTCTTAGGTATTTTAATATGTTTGGGTTAGCATATATTTTTTCTCTAATTTCGTATCTCATTAATCGTCAAAGAACCTTTCAATTTCTGTGCTTTTCTTTTTTGTAGTTCTTTTTTCTTCTTTTTTGTCTTGCCTTAGTGTTACTATTTCTTCTAGAAATCCTAATGCTTTTTGAAGTGATCCTATGTTTTCTTCTAGTTTTTCCATGTCTACATTTTTTAAATTCCCTAATATGCTTTTGACTCCATCACTTACTTTGCTTTCTGTTTTTTTCTCTTCTTTGTTGTAATCGTTTTTAAAGTCTTCCCATATGCTTGCATCTCTTCCATATATGTCATATGTTTCGTATAATGATTGCCATGTTGTTTTTCCGTTTCTTACTAATTCAGATAGATATTTATTTTGAGCAGCAAATTCTTTGAATTCTTCTTTTTTACTCATTTTTGTCACCTGTTACATTGTATGCTTCTTATTGATGTTTTACTACTGTTCTCTACAAAACTATAGTAACTAGAACTACTTATGATTATGTGGTCTATTACTTTTATTCCAATTAGTTCTCCTATTTCTATTATTCTATTTGTAAACTCAATATCTTTTTTGCTTGGTGTTGTGTCTCCTGTTGGATGGTTATGCATGATTATTATGAAGGAGGCGCTTTCTAATAACGCGCTTTTGAATATTTCTCTTGGATGTATTGTTACACTGTCTACTGTTCCTTTATATAATTCTTCTTTTTTTATTAGGTTTAGTTTTTTGTCACATAGCAATACAAAAAATTTTTCTTGCTTTTCTCCATAGAAATCGTTTTTATACTTTTCATATATTTTGTTGGGTTCGTTCATTTTTATTTTGGCATTCGGTTCGTTGAAAGCTCTTTTTCCTAGTTCAAATGCCGCGACTATAGTACACGCTTTTGCTTTTTTTATTCCTTTAATTTTACATAGATTATTAATACTTTCACTTTTTAATTTGTTTAGTGTTCCTGTTTCTTTCAATATCCTGTTTGATAATATGTTTATACTTTCTTCTTTGTTTCCTGTTCTAAGTAATATTGATAATAATTCAGTGTTTGTTAAGTTTTCTACTCCAAATTTTATTAATTTCTCTCTAGGTTTTTCTTCTGTTATTATTTCTTTTAGTTTCATTTTTACCTTTCACTATTTGTTATAGTTTTTTACTTTCTAATAGTTTTTCTAATTCTTTTAAACTTGATTTTACTACTATGTTTATATTTCTTTTGTCATCTGTATTTTTAATTATGTTATCGTAAGTGTCTAAATTGGCAGAGTATTCTTCGTTTGTTATTTTTACTACTTTTTTAAAGTTTTCTTTCCCGTCTAGATAGATTTTGGAAAGTTTATTATATACTTCTTCATCTTTTGTTACGCCTATATATATTTTGTATAGTTCGCCTTCTTTTTTTATTATATAGTTTTCAAATTGTTTTGTTGCTTCTGATAGATTATTATGATCTTTATATGCTCCTGCTTGTATTAAGTAAATTTTTGTGCTTAGTTCCTCGGTTTTGGAGTACAGTTTATATGTTATAAATGTAAATAATATTGAAATTAATATTATTGTTAGAATTATTTTTTTGTTCATTATTATGTTCACCAATATTATTATATCTTAATAGTTCTTTGAATTTTGTCGAATTCTATCTTTAAAATCTTTTTTAAATATATTATTTTACTTTTGATATACGTTTTTTTATA
>JAAVYQ010000027.1 GCA_022791215.1 Bacilli bacterium
AAGCAAGAGTTAATGGAAAAGAAGTAAAAATAGAAAAAGTTGACAATGGATTTATGGCAATTAAAATAAACAAAGGGAAAAATAACATCGAATTTAAATATACTACACCAGGACTTTTAATAGGTATAATAATTTCGACTATATCATTAGTATTTTACATTATCTATTTAATAAAAAATAAATTAACAAAAGAAAAATCGCAATATAAAAAAATAATATTTTTCGCTTATGATTTAAATGTTGGTGGGATTGAAAAAGCACTAATAAACTTACTAAACGAATTAGTGAACGAATATGAAATAACATTAGTCTTAGAAAAAAATGAAGGAACATTAAAACCATTTTTAACAAAAGAGGTAAAAATTATCGAGCATAAAGTATCTACATTAAAAATTACAATACTAAGAAAAGCAATAAATTATACAAGAA
Organism: Bacilli bacterium; assembly: GCA_022791215.1. Taxonomy (GTDB): domain Bacteria; phylum Bacillota_I; class Bacilli_A; order RF39; family UBA660; genus MGBC139354. Next base: position 430 of record JAAVYQ010000027.1, read on the forward strand.
GACTAATATTTACACTAAAACACAAAAATAAATATGACTTTTCGTGTGCTTACGCTACATATCTATACTCAGCAGTAAAACTATCATTAATAAGTAGCCAAAACAATTCAATATATGTTCATTCAGATTATGCTAATCTTTATAATGAAAAAGACTTCAAAAATTTTTTTAACACGAGATTTATAAATAAATTTAGAACCATAATATTTGTATCTAATCAAAGCGAAGAGAACTTTATAAAATATTATCCAAATCTAAAAGAAAAGACAAAAGTAATAAATAACATTGTAAATTACTTAGATATAATAAATAAAAGTAAAGAGCCTATAAATATAAAAAAAGAAAAAGATGATATAACATTTGCCTTTGTAGGAAGACTTGAAGAAGAATCAAAAAAAATCTCGCGTTTACTAGAATGCTTCAACATACTAATAAAAAACAACAAGAATATAAAGTTATGGATAATAGGCGATGGAACTGAATACAAAACAGCAGAAAATTACATAGAACAAAATAATTTAAAAGAAAACATAAAATTATTAGGAATGCACACAAATCCATATAAATATATGCAACAAGTAAATTACATAATATTAACTTCAGACTATGAAGGATTTCCTGTGATATATAATGAAGCTGCAATACTAGGTAAACCAGTTTTTTCCACATTAGACATATCAGATGATTACTATGAAATAGAAAAAGGCCATGGATTTATAATACCAAAAGATCCATACTTAATGGCAAACAAAATAACTGAAATAATAAAAACGAAACCAAAAGTAGAAACGACAAACTTTAAAGAATTAAACAAAATAAGACTAAATGAACTAAAAAAGATAATAGAAGAAAAATAATAATGGAGGAAAAATGAAATTTAGTATAATAATCCCAGTTTACAACACTGAGAAATATTTAAAAAGATGTATAGAAAGTGTATTAAATCAAACATACCAAAACTTTGAAATAATAATAATTAACGATGGATCAAAAGACAAAAGTGAAGAAATACTTAAAAACTATGAAACAAATACAAAAATAAAAATAATAAAACAAATAAACCATGGTGTAAGTTATTCTAGAAACGTTGGCATACAAAAAGCAAAAGGAGACTACATAATTTTTTTAGACAGTGATGATTTATTAGAAAAAGATTTGCTAGAAACAATTAATAAAAATACAAACAATGAAGACATGATAAAATTTTCTTATTGTGATTTAAAAAATAATGAAAAAATAAAAAGAGGAACTATAACATTTAATAATCTTACTGGAAAAGAAGCATTCAAAAAATTAGTAGAATCAAAAACAATGTTTGAAATGGCATGGCTATATGCATATAAAAAATCATACATGCAAAAATATAAATTTGAAATAGGAAAATATCATGAAGACCTTGGATTAATACCCTTAATGATAAACAAAACAAAAAGCATAACATCGATAAATTACAATGGCTACATATATAATAGAGACAATGAGACTAGTATAACAAGTTACACTGGAGACAAAAAAGAATACAAAAAAGCATTAGACGTATTATACTTCTTCAAAAAAATAAAAAGCCAAGAAAAAGATAAATATCTATTAAGTTTTTATGCAAATGCAGTAATATTAAAAGAAAGTAGTTTAAGTGGCGAAAACAAAAAAGAATATTCAAAAGAGATAAAAAAAGAAAAAATATACAATTACATATTAGATAATACAATAAAAAGAAAAATAAAAAAAATAATAATAAAAGCAAAATATATATTCACAAAATAAAAAACTATCTCATAGAAGGAGAAAACGATGAAATATTTAAAACTAATAAGAATAAAACATTGGATAAAAAACATCCTAATATTTTTACCAATAATATGTGCTGGACTACTAAACATAAATACAATAACAAAAACAGCATTAGGAGTACTATCATTCTCATTAATGTCATCATTCATATACATAATAAATGACATAAAAGACATAGAAAAAGATAAGAACCATCCTAGAAAAAAGAATAGACCACTAGCGAGTGGAATTATCAAAAAGCAAACAGCAATTATTATTGCTGTAGTAATGCTTATTCTATCATTAAGCATTACTATAATAATAAATAAAAACATTACAAACCCATCGCTCTACATTCTAATATCATACATGATAATAAACCTAGCATATAGTTTAGGACTAAAAAATGTAGCCATAATAGATGTAGCATTATTAGCATCAGGCTTCATACTAAGAGTATACTATGGAGCAGCAATATTTAACATAGAAGTATCCAATTGGCTTTTCCTAACCATACTAAATGCATCACTTTTCTTAGGACTAGGCAAACGAAGAAAAGAATTAATAAACACAAAGAACTCTAGAATAGTATTAAAAGATTACAACGAATCATTTCTAGAAAAATTTCAATATCTAACATTAACCTTAACACTAGTATTCTACTCACTATGGACGATCGAACAAAACATAAAATACTTATACATAACAATACCATTACTAATGTTAATATTCATGAAATACTGTTTATACATAGAAAAAAACGATGAAGGAGACCCGATAACAATACTATTTGAAGACAAAACACTAATAATGTTATGCCTAATCTATGGGATCTCAATGCTCGTATTCTTGGTGGTGCTATAAATGAACATATATGATTTTGATGGAACAATATATGATGGAGACTCAAGTATAGACTTCTTCAAATATGCTATACATAGAAACAAGAAATGTTTACTAATCTTACCTAAATTTTTTATAAGCACAATTCTATACATAACAAGAATAAAAAATAAAGAATACTTAAAATCAAGTTTTTATAGCTTTGTAAAACATATAAAAAATATAGACGAAATCATAGAAGACTTTTATAAAGAGAACCAGCACAAAATAAAAGAATACTATATAAAACAAAAAGAACCTACAGACATAATCATAACTGCAGGAGCCGAATTTATAATCGAGCCATTCAAAAAAGCATTAGGCTTCAAACTAATAGGAACAAAAGTAAACAAGAAAACGGGAAAATTAGAAAGCAAGAACTGTCATGACGAAGAAAAAGTAAAAAGACTAAAAGAAGAAGGAATAACAAGTTGCAAAAACTTCTATTCAGATTCTAACAGTGACACACCACTCACAAAAATAGCAGAACAAAGTTATAAAGTAAAAGGAAAAGAAATAACAAAATGGGAAGAAGTAAAATAACTAAGGAATAATTAAACCATTTATGAAGATAATATTCAAGTTCAAAATACGAAACAAAGGTGAATAAACAACAATTTATACACAATATAAAAATTTATAGTCAAGTTATCCACAACATAACTTGAATTTCTTTATATATAGACTAATAAATGGTATAATAAATATATAAATGAGGTGACTAAAGTGAAAAAAATAACAATACTATCGCAACATTTAGGGGTAGGAGGAATCGAAAAATACATATCATCACTGACAAAAATGTTAGAAAAAGAATATGAAATTGAGTTAATAATAACATACAACATAAAAGAAACTCCTAAATTTTTATTCAACGAAAAAATAAAAATAAAATATCTTATTGACGACTATCCAAACAAAGACGAGATCAAACGTGCAATAAGAAGAAAAAAGCCATTAGCATTTATAAAAGAGTCACTAAAAGCGATAAAATTATATTATTTAAAAAAAGTACGAATAAAAAAAACGATAAAAGAATTAGAAAGTGATTACCTAATCACTACAAGACTATACGAAACAAAAAAAGCGAATAAATTACTAAGAAAAAAGAACATAGTAAAAATACATACAGAACATAACTATCCAACAAGAAAATATAGAAGAAAGTTAATAAAACACACAAAAAACTATGATAAAATAGTAGTAGTAAATAAAGAAATAGAGAACATATATAAAAAAGAAATCGGGCAAAAAGTAGACTACATACCAAACTTTATAAACGAGGTAAGTCCAAAAAAATCTAAATTAACGGACAAAAACATTATAGCGGTAGGAAGATTATCAAAAGAAAAAGGATTTCTAGACTTAATAGAAATAATGTCAATAGTAGTAAAACAAGATCCTAGTATAACACTTACACTAGTTGGAGACGGAACTGAAAAGCATAAAATAATAAAAAAAATAAAAGACTTGCACTTAGAAAAAAATGTAATACTAACAGGATACCTAAACCAATATGAAATAGAAGAAAAAATGATAAACAGCAGTATATATGCAATGACAAGTATAAAAGAATCATTTGGACTAGTATTATTAGAAGCGATGAACATAGGCCTACCAATAATAGGATTCGACTCATCATCAGGAGCAAGAGACTTATTAAAAGACACAGGAATACTAATAAAAGAAAGAAACAAAGAAGAATTTGCAAACAAAATAATAAGTTTACTAAACAGTAAAAAAGAATTACAAGAACTAAGTAAAAAATCCAAAGAGAAAGTCAGCAAATACACTACAAAAACAATAAAAAAAGACTGGATAAAAGTATTAAAAGATGTAGAAATAAGAAGTACCAAAAAAGTGATGTTCATATCATCAACAGGCGGGCATTTAAACGAGATGCTAATGTTAAAAACAATGTTTAAAAAATACCCATTCATGCTAATAACAGAAAACACATCATCAAATAAAAGTTTAAAAGAGAAATACGGAACAAGAACAGTAAAATACCTAATATATGGAACAAGAAAACATATAATATTATATCCATTTAAACTAGGTATCAACTGTTTTAAAAGTTTGTACTACTTTATAAAATTTAGACCTGACTTTGTACTTACTACAGGGGCGCACACAGCAGGACCTATGTGTTGCATAGCGCACATATTTAAAAAGAAAGTCATATACATAGAAACATTTGCTAATAGTGAAACCAAAACAGTAACAGGAAGTTTAGTATACAAATTTGCAGACCTATTCATAGTACAGTGGAAAAGTATGCTAGAAAAATATGAAAATGCGACATATGGAGGTTGGATATATTGATATTTGTAACAGTAGGAACACAAGATGTACCATTTGATAGACTAATAAAAGCAGTCTTAAAAGAAATAGAAACAGGAACAATAAAAGAAGAAGTAATAGTACAATGTGGCTGCACAAAAATAAAAACAGACAAAATGAAAATGGTAAACCTAATGGAAATGGAAGAATTTAAAAAAACCGTAAAAAATGCAAGTGTAATGATATCGCATGGAGGAGTAGGGACAATAATAGACGCATTAAATGCAAACAAAGTTGTAATTGTATGCCCAAGATTAGCAAAATACAAAGAGCACACTAACGATCACCAACTACAAATAGTAAAAAAATTCAGTGATTTAGGATACATAATACCACTAAAAGACCCTAACAAACTTTCATCTGCATTAGAAGCAGCCAAAATATTCAAACCAAAAAAATATATAAGCAATACAGAAAACATGGTAAAACTAATAGAAAACTTTATAGACAATAACTAAGGGCCTTATTTAGGCTTTTTCAAATACCATAAAAAAGAAAAATAAAAGGAGAAAAAATGAAAAAAATAGCAATATACATTAACGAACTAGGAATGGGAGGAATAGAAAAATCAGTAATAAACTTAATAAACAAAATTGATACGAAAGAATACCAAATAGACCTATTTATATTTGGAGAAAATAACTTTTATGAATTACCAAAAAATGCAAAAATAATCAAACTAAAAAAACCATCATCACTATTAAGATTTTTGCCATTTAAAATAAGTCTAAAAATATATAAGCCAGAAATACCCAAAAAAGAATATGATTTAGCTATAGACTTCGATAGTTATCAATTCCACACGGCAGCATGTGCGATAAAAACCAAAGCAAAAAAACGTGCAATATGGATACATAACGACATAAAAATAAAAATAAAAGAAGAAATCAAATACAGAATACTATATTACTTCTTTAGAAAAAAATACGACTACTTTGACACATACTGTGCAGTATCAGAAGGTGCCTTAAAATCATTTAAAGAACTAAAAGAAAAATCTAACAAAAAATACATGGTCATACCAAACTACATAAACACAGACGAAATAAAAGAAAAAATGAAAGAACCATGTGAAATAAAAATAGACAAAAATAAAATAAACATTATAACAGTAGGAAGACTATGCCATCAAAAAGGAATAGACATAATGCTAAAAGAAATAAAAGAATTAACAAAACATAGACAAGACTTTCACCTATACATAGTAGGAAGTGGAGAAGAAGAAGAAAAACTAAAAAAAGTAAAATGCGATTTAGAACTAGAAGAATATGTAACATTCACAGGAGAAACCAAAAACCCATTCAAATATCTAAAAGAAATGGACTTATTTTACCTATCAAGTAGATACGAAGGACAAGGAATGGTATTACTAGAAGCACTGTCAGTAGGAATTGACGTATTAATTCCAACGCACTTAGAAAAATACTGTCCTATAATAAAAGCAGAAAAAAACATATTAAAATACTTAAAAGAATACAAAAAACATAAAAAAAAGGAGTACAATCCATTAACGGAATACAATGAACAAATAACAAAAAAATTAGAAGAACTATTTACAAGCGAATAAAAACATCACAAAAAATTCATATTAAATATCTTTTTAAAACAAACATAATCGTGTATAATTTAAAATAGGTGAGATAATATGAAAAATTTGAAAGTATTAGATGGAAACGAGGCATGTGCATTAGCGTCTTATAAATTTACAGAAAACTGTGGAATATATCCTATAACACCAGCAAGTCCAATGGCTACACTAACAGACAAATGGGCCAATGCAGGCAAAAAGAACATATTAGGTGAAAACGTAAAAGTAGTAGAAATGCAATCAGAAGCAGGAGCAGCAGGATTCGTACACGGATCACTACAAGCAGGACTATTAACAACAACATTCACAGCGAGCCAAGGACTACTACTAATGTTGCCAGAAATGTATAAAATCGCAGGAGAATTATTACCAGGAGTAATCCATGTAGCGGCGAGAAGTTTATCAACACATGCATTATCAATATTTGGAGACCACCAAGACGTATATGCAGCGAGAATGACAGGATTTGCAATGATATCTAGTTCAAACGTCCAAGATGCATACTATCTATCACTTATAAGTCACTTATCAGCAATAAAAGGAAGCATACCATTTTTACACTTTATGGATGGATTTAGAACAAGTCACGAAATAAACAAAATAAACATCTTAGAAGATGAAACAATAAAAACACTAATAGACTATAAAAGCATACAAAACTTTAGAAAACGATCACTAAACATAGGAAAAGCGATAACAAGAGGAGTCAGTGAAACAGAAGACGTATACTTTCAAAACACAGAAGCAAGAAACAAATATTACGAAGGACTACCTGACATAGTAAACGAATACATGGAAAAAATCAATGAAATAACAGGAACAACATACAAGCCATTTACATATTATGGTGCTATACATGCGAAACACATAATAGTTGCGATGGGATCAGTGATAGACACAATAAAAAAAGTAGTAGAAGACCTCAACAAACAAGAAGAAAGTGTAGGAGTAATAACAGTACACTTATATAGACCGTTTAGCGCAAAATACTTTCTAAACATACTACCAAAAACAGTAGAAAAAATCACTGTATTAGACAGAACAAAAGAAGCAGGATCACTAGCAGAACCATTATACCTAGACATAAGTACAGCACTAAAAGGAGAAAACATTGAAATAGTTGGTGGAAGATATGGACTATCAAGCAAAAACACAACACCATCTCAAATCAAAAGTGTATATGACAACATGAGCAAATACAAAATGAAAGATCACTTCACAATAGGAATAACAGACGACGTAACTAACACAAACCTAGAAGAAAAAGAATACAAACTATCAGAAAAATACAAAGAAATAAAAGTTTACGGATTCGGGTCAGACGGAATGGTAAGTGCAAGTAAAAACATCCTAAAAGTAATAGGCGAAAAAGATGGAAACTATATACAAGGATACTTTGAATACGACTCTAAAAAAAGTGGTGGAGTAACTGTCAGTCACTTAAGAATATCAGACACACAAATAAATGCGCCATACTACTTAACCGAACCAAATCTAATAGTAGTATCAAAAGACACATACATAGAAAAATATGATATCCTAGAAGGAATAAAAAAAGGAGGAATACTCTTACTAAACAGCAAACTAGGAAATGAAGAACTAAACAAATACATACCCAATAACATCAAAGACAAAATAAAAGAAAACAAAGTTAAATTCTATGTAACAGATGCGGACACACTAGCAGAAAAATATAAACTAAGAGGCAAAATTAACAACATAATATCAATATACATAATGAAAATATTAGGATTAAGTGGAGAAGACATAGTAAAATTCAAAGAAAACATAAAAGCAGTATACAGTGACAAAGGAAACGAAGTAATAGAAGCTAACATCAAAGCATTAGACGAAAGCATGGACTACCTAAGAGAAATAGACATAACCAAACTAACAGAAACAAAAAAACAAGAAGAAAAAACAGGACTAATAGAAACTATGCTAAGTAGACGAGCCAACAACCTAAAAGTATCAGATTTCCTTCCACATGCAGATGGAACATTTGAAGGAGGAACGAGTGCATCAGACAAAAGAAAAATAAGCAACTTAGTACCAAAATGGCGCAAAGAAAACTGTATAGAATGTAATGCATGTGCGTTTATATGTCCTCATGCAATAATAAGGTCATTATCGCTAACAGAAAGTGAAATAAAAAAATCACCTATCGACAAAGAAGACACGATACCTAGCATAGGAGAAACAGAAAAAGAATACTATATAAGCATAAACACTGCTAACTGTACAGGATGTACATTATGCTCAAAAATATGTCCAGGAAAAAATGGAGAAAAAGCATTAACAATGGAAGAACCAGATCATAAACAAGATGAAATATGTGACTACTTTAACGAAAGGCATGTAAACCAAGTAAAATTTCCTAAATACTCAGTAAAAGGATTAGGATTTACTGAACCAGTATTTGAATTTCCAGGAGCCTGTGCAGGATGTGGAGAGACAGTATACATAAGAACACTAACAGAACTATATGCTGAAGAAATAGTAATAGCAAACGCTACAGGATGTTCATCAATATATGGGGCTAGTTTACCGTGCACACCATATAAAATCCCATGGATAAGTTCATTATTTGAAGACAATGCCGAATTTGGATTAGGACTACACACAGCATACAAAATAGCAAGAAATCGAATAAAAGAAATAATGATAGAAACAAAAGATGAAGTAGAAAGCACAACAAAAGAAATATATAAAACTTGGCTTGACAACCAAGACAATTCTGAAATCACATTAAAAGTACAAAAAGAATTAAAAAACAAAAAAATAAGAGAAGACCTAGAAAGTTTATTAGACTACATACCATCAAGAACTGTTTGGATAATAGGCGGAGATGGATGGGCATACGACATTGGATATGGAGGATTAGACCATGTACTAAGAACGAACGAAAACATTAAAGTTCTAGTCTTAGATACAGAAGTATACTCAAACACTGGAGGACAAACATCAAAATCAACAAGAATTGGAGCAGTTGCAGAATTCTCAAGTACAGGAAAACTCAAACCAAAAAAAGACTTATTTAGAATAGCGATGAGCATACCAAACGTATATGTAGCAAGCATAAGTGCAGGAGCATCAAGAGAACAAACAATAAAAGCATTTAAAGAAGCAAACGAACACAAAGGTCCAAGCATAATAATAGCCTATAGTCCTTGCATAGCGCATGGAATAAAAGGAGGACTATCTAATAGCATAGAAGAGCAAAAATTACTAGTAGAAAGTGGATACAACATACTAATGAGATACAATCCTGAAGAAGACAAACTATACATTGACTCAAAAGAACCAAACTTCCAATTATATGAAACAGTCTTTGCAAAAGAAATGAGATACAAAAACTTAGAAACATTAAACGAAAAAGAATATGAAAAACTATACATAACAAACATGACAAATGCCAAAAAGCGATACGAATACTATGAAAAACTAAGCAAAGACAAAATGATTGAAAAAGAAAATAGTGACTTGAAATATATCTAAAAAAGAGTTACACTTAATAGGCGCTTAAAAGGAGAGATAAAAAATGACAAAAGAAAAAAAATTAGCACTAGCATTAGCGGGAGTAATGTTATTTGGAGCGACAACAACAAGTTTAACTGGATGTAAAAATAAAGAAAAACAAGAAACAGGAATAAGTGTAAGCGAAACATCAATAGACACAAAAGACATAGTTATAATTGATACATACAATCCTAACGTACTAAGCAACGGAATAAAAGGAAGGTATGTGATTATGTATAAAATATGGACTGAACAATCACCAGACTTAGATTTGCCAAATAACAAATCGCAAACATATATCTATAGAGATGTAAAAGATAACAAATACATTGGAATGTTTACTGAATATGAAGACAACGAGACAATATTTGCATATGGACCAGAAACTTTAGATAAATTTAGTTCATCAATATTGGTAGATAAAACCAATGATAAAAGTTGGTATGGAAGTTTATCAAATTTAATAGATGCTAATTCATTAAAAATTGCATATGAAATAGACGAATTATTAGAAATATATGACAAAATAAACGAAGGATATATAGAAGAAGATCAAGTAGAAACTTATAATGACAAAGAAAAACTAACATACACATTAGAAATAAAATAAAACTCCAAAACGGAGTTTTTTTTAAAACATAAAAAAGGATAGCCCCCCTGAGAGCTATCCGGAAAAAAGAATAAAAAGGGGTTGGCTAGTGTGATACTAGCACCAATTCGCCTAAAGTGAATTGGTAAGTCTATATACTAAAGGAAAAGAGCAAAAAAGTCAACAACTTTTTGAAGAAATTTTAATAAAAAACAAAAAAGTTCTTTAAATAGTACTTAAAATCAAAAAAACAAACTAATAACAATTGACAAAAAAATGTTTGTGAAGTAAAATGTAAATTAAGGGAGAATAAAAATGAACTTAAAAACACTGAAAGGATTAGGAGAAAAAAACGAAAAATTATTAAACACACTTAACATAAAAAGTATAGAAGACTTAATCGAGCATTATCCATATAGATATATAGAATATAAAATAGAAGACATAAATCAAAAAGAAAATGGAGAACAAGTAACGGTAATAGGAGATGTAGCTAGCCAACCGATAACAAGGTATTTCAGAGCGAAACTAAATAGTCTTAACTTTAAAATAAATAGTAGAGGAAAACTGATAAACATAACATTATATAATCGAGCATTCATGAAAAATCATATAACGATAGGAAAAACAATAACAGTAATAGGCAAATATAATGAAAAGAAAAATCAAATAGTCGCAACCAATGTAATATTCAACAAAATAGAAGAAGGAAAAATAGAAAGTGTCTATCACTTAACACAAGGAATAAATAACAAGCAAATGACGAAATACATAGACAATGCTCTTAAACTAAAACACGAAATAATAGATTACATACCTAGTGAATATCAAGAAAAATATAAATTCTTAGACAAAGAAAAGGCAATAATGTCGATCCATCATCCAATAAACATAAATTCAACAAAAAAAGCAAAACTAAGATTAATATATGAAGAACTATTTGTATTCATGTTCAAAATAAATTATTTAAAATATGTAAAAACAAAAGAAAAAAACAAAACTCCAAAAAAAGTAGAAATAAAAGAATTACAAGAATTTTTAGGAACACTTCCATTTGAGCTAACAGAAGACCAAAAAAAATCTATAAACGAAATACACAAAGACTTAACCAGCAGTAATAGAATGAATAGATTACTATGTGGAGATGTAGGAAGTGGAAAAACAATAGTAGGAATTACCGCTGCTTATGAGTGTTATATATCAGGATATCAAACAGCACTTATGGCACCAACAGAAATATTAGCGACCCAGCATTATAACAACATATGTAATCTATTAGAAAACACGCAAATGAAAGTAGAACTATTATTAGGAAGTACAAAGAAAAAAGACAAAGACAAAATATACAAAGAATTAGAAGAAGGAAAAATAGACTTACTAATAGGGACACATTCACTGATAAGCAATCAAGTTAAATTTAAAAACCTAGGATTAGTAATAACAGACGAGCAGCATAGATTTGGAGTAAACCAACGAAATTCATTAAGAAACAAAGGAGATCTTCCAGACATATTATATATGTCTGCTACACCAATACCAAGAACATATGCATTAACAATATATGGAGACATGAACGTTTCACTGATTAAAACAAAACCAATAGGAAGAAAAGAAATAAAAACAATAATAAAAAGTGAAAAAGAAATAAAAAACATACTATACATGATGTTAGAAGAAATAAAGAAATCACACCAAATATATGTAGTTACACCATTAATAGAAGAAACAGAAAAAAGTGAACTAACAACTGTTACTGAATTAAAAGAAAAACTAGATGTAGCATTTAATAATAAAATTGAAATATCATTACTACATGGCAAATTAGAAAAAGAAGAAAAAGAAAAAGTAA
>JAAVYQ010000028.1 GCA_022791215.1 Bacilli bacterium
AACTTTCATATGTTTCGCTTTTAACGTCTTTGTATGATATAGCATCAGGTTTTAATTCTACTGGAATACCAGTGGTTACAATGACTTCTCCATATTTATTAGGTTTATATCCTATTATAACTCTTCTAGCACCTTTTAACATTTTTATTTTAGGTGTTAGTTTACTATAATCAATTATTGACTCTTTTTCCATAATTTACTACTAAAAAGTCAATGTTTTTTTATATTTTTTATTTATTTCTTTTATTAATTCACTAATTTCTATTTGTTCTATGTCTGGTCCATTTTCTTCTATATATTTTATAAATTGATATGCTGCTTTAGCAAGTTCATCGTTTTGTAGGTAAAAGATGATTGGATGATAGTTTCCTATAGTAATTTTTGGGAACGGTAGATTAGTTTTACATTCATCGTTACTTACTACTACAATAGAGTATCCTTTATTATATATTTCTATTAGAGTGCTTTTTTGTAAGCATTTATTTTTGTTTGAAAAATCATATCCTAATATAGTATTTTCTTCAGCAAGTATAATGATCTCTCCGTTATAGTTTATAGAATCACGGGTTCCATGTCGTTCTATACTATCATATGCTGGGAAATTAATTTTTACTATTTCATATTTTTCTTCGTTGGTGCTTGCTAGTAGTTTTAGTATTTCTAATGCTTTCATCTTGTCTTTTATGTGAGCATATTCTAATTCGTCTGTAGAGTTTTCTAAATGTTCGTTATGTCTATCGATTTCTCTAGTTATTAATTTACACATATTTTTTAATATTTTTAGTTTCCCTAATAATTCTTGAGCCTTTTCTTTCCTTCCTAGTATGATATGATGGTATTCTTTATCTTCTTTTAAGAATTCTGAATATAATTGATAAAAATCTTCTATGTCTTTTTCTGTTATTATGTGTTTATTTATTTTTTCATAGTCACCAGGCTTTATGTCTAATAGCATTTCTTTTAAACTTTCATTTTCCATTTTTTAATCCTCCAATTATTATTTTAATATTAATCTTTTTTCATTTTTAGTGGCAATATTTTTGTTATAATGTTGTCTATCATTGGTTACTTTTTCTAGTACATGTATGTATTTTGGTATTTCTATTTTTTCTTCTTCTGTTATATTTATTTCTAATATTCCTAGTGTTTCTTCGTTTTCAAATATGTCTATGTATAGATATGTTCCTTCGTAGTTAAAGTATATTCTAGTTTTATTTATTGTTTTTGTGTTTTCTTCTTTAAATTCTAGTAAGTTTTCATATATTTTTTTGTCTATTTCTTTTTCACTTATTATTATCCTTGTTCCATCTTTCATTATTTTGTATACACTTAGTTGATATGTTTTGCTTCCATTTATTTCTACTTCTCTTATTCGTTTTTCTATATCTTCTTTGCTTATTAGATAGTCTTGTTTTATGTATACTATTTTTCCGTTTTGTTTTATTAGATTTATATCGGTTTTACTTAGGTCTATTAAGTATTTTTCTTGTCGTTTTACTTGTCTTTCTTTTATTTCTTCATTTATTATGTTTAGTACTTCTTGTATTTTTTCTTCCATTTTTTCTTTTGGTAATACTATTTTTAGTTTTTTGTGTCCTAACCAACTTTTTAGTGCTTTTTCTCCTAATTTTATCGCTTCATTCGCACTTTCTGTTCTCGCTTTGTTATTTTCTGTCGTATAAAAATCTTGCCTTCCTACTAGATTTATTACTAAATCGTATTTGTTCATGAGTTCTCCAAATGTATTTACGTTATTGAGTCTGTTTAGTATTTCTTTGAATTCTTCTTCACTCATGTATGCTAAATTGTCGATCGCTCCTCGGTCATATATGATTATGATTTTATCGTCTTTCATCATTTCAGTCGCTCGGTCTATTATTTTTTCTTTTTGTATTTGCATGTTTAGTACTAATTCTTGAAAGTCTAGAAAGTTAATAGCGTCTTCTCCAAATGGTTTTATTCCTTTTTCTATTAGGTATGTCGCTGTTTCTTCTACAATTATAACTTTGTATCCAAGTCTTGTGTATACTTTATTGATTGTGTCTAATACCGTCGTCTTCCCACTTCCAGGACCACCTGTTAAGACTATTTTTTTTATCATTATTTTAACACCACCTTACATTTTAATTATATGTGTATTTCATACACTTGTCAATGATAATTTAAAATTTAGACGTTAAATTCTAAATTTATTTATTTTTATATTCAATTTTATACATTTCGTTTATTAATTCTTCTATGTTTTTGTTTAATAGTTTACATATTTTCTCTGTATTTTCTTTTAATCCTACTACGTTTTTTAATAAAAAGTTTATCATTTTTATTATTTCTTTTGGTTCTCCATTATGTATTTGGGAATGACATATTGGACATATTAATATGTTATTTACTTCGTTATATATTAGTTTACTTAATTTTTCTTTTAGTTTTTCATCTTTACAATTTCTATGTATTGACTGGTGTACAAAGTGATGCCCTTCTCTATATGGTAATCCTGAGGCAGTTATAAATGTTTCATGATTTCTTTTTTTATTTTCTTTCATGAATGTACAAGTTTTTAGTTTTATCATTTTATTTTTTAATTCTGTATAGGGATATTCATTTTCACTTAAATCTGAAAGCAATTTTTGATTATTTGTGATTTCGCATTTGTAATTAGTAGTGATTGAATATGTTTTTTGTAGATTATTTGTGGAGTATTTGTAGTCATCTTCGTTATAAATCCATTTTATTTTTCCTCTTCCACCCAGCAAACAATATCTGTGATAATATCCGTCTTCGTCTTGTTCGTATAAATAATTTCCATCTTCATCTTGAACTTTTTCAACTATTAGTTTTAAGACTATTCTACTGATGTTGTCTGGCATATTTTTAAATCTTACATAGATGATATCATCTTTTTCTAAACTTTCATAAGTTACATTTTTTATTTGTTCTAAAGTTTTATGTTTGTTTCCATAATATTGTTTGAAACAATATTTTTCTTCTTCTATATGAAGTGCGTTATCTAAAGTTTTAAAGTCAAAATTTTGATAATTAAATATGTATAACCAATTTCTTTCCATCGTTTTTTCTTCCTAATTAATTATTTTTAGTCTAAATTAAATTCGTGGACTATTACACCGTCTTCGTTAAGATGAGAATTTACACATAAATTACCTGGTATTCTTTCGTTTGTTCTTGGATTTATTAGGTCTGTCTTAAGTAGTCCTTCATTTTGTAATACATATACTCTTGTGCATCTTGTTTCTATTTCGCCATTTAATAATGCACTTCTATGTACTTCATTGTTACTGTAGTATACGTCTGCGGCCATTTCTATTTGTTTTATTATTTCTTCTAGTCTTCTTTTTCTTACACTTTCTGATATTTCATCAATTCCTAGAATAGATCCTCCTGTTACTACTACTAATAGTACTATTACTACTAAAAGTTCTACTAGTGTAAATCCCTTTTTATTCTTCATCGATATCACCTAGTATTATGATATCATATTTTTTCTTAAGAAAAAAGAGACTATTTAGCCTCGATTATTAATTTTTGTAGGTTTGTCAAACCTTTATTACAAACTTGACCCTACTTTACATATGAAACGAATTCTTTAACGATTCCTTCATATGCTCCTTGTGCTGTTTCTATTGGATTTAGTTCGAGTTCTTC
>JAAVYQ010000029.1 GCA_022791215.1 Bacilli bacterium
AATAATGAGTGTATCATACATGGCACTTATCGATCAAAATAGACTACTAAACAAACTATCAGAAGAAGCAAGTTGGTTTGACATGACGATACTAGAAGACGACAAAGAAATCCAAATAACATTTGACAATGGAAAAGAGAATTTCAACATAGTAGTAGGAAAAACACTAAGAGAACTAACGACAGACAGATATGAATTTCACACAATAAAAAACGAGCACCTAGCATTTGACCATCCATTAGTAATAGTATCAGGAATAGAAAGACTAAAAAACAAAATAGAATACACGGACATAGTATTCAATATGATGCCTGAATACTTCACACTAGGAGAATTACAACAAGTATACGAAGTAATATTAGGAAGAGAATTACTAGACCCAGCATTCAGAAGAATAATCGCGAGCAAAGTAGAAAAAACAGAAAAACAAAAAACAGGAGGAGGACATCGTCCAAGCATCATGTACACATATAGGAGAAACAAATGATAAAAAACATAAAAATATACTGTAACAACGACATAAAATCTAACAACACAAAAAAAGAACTAATAAAAAAATTAGAAGAAAACAAATATAAAATAGTAACAGAAAACGAAGACTTAGGAGTAGCGATTGGAGGAGATGGATCATTTCTAAGGATGATAAAATCCACAAACTTCAACGATGAAACATACTACATAGGAATAAACACAGGAACATTAGGATTCGCGCAAGAAGTAAGAGATGATGAAATAGATGACTTTATAGAAAAACTAAAAAACGATCAATACAAAACTGAAAAAATAAGTGTACTTGAATTAGAAGTTGAAACTAATGGAAAAACAGAAAAAATGTATGCACTAAACGATGTAACTATAAGAGACAGTGAACTAAACACAACAAAACTAAACATAGAAATAGACGAACACAAACTAGAAAAATTTGTAGGAGATGGGATATTAGTATCAACGTCATTCGGATCAACAGCATACAACTTAAGTTTTGGAGGGGCAGTAATATGCAACGATTTACACACAACACAAATAACACCAATCGCACCATTAAACTCAAAAGCATATAGAAACCTTCTAAACTCAATAGTAATCCCACAAGACAGTATAATAACAGTAGAACCTGAAGAAAACAAAGACAATCTAATAATAACAGTAGATGGAGAAAACAAATTTTATGATAACGTCAAAAAAATAAATATGTATGTAAAAGACAAAAGAATAAAAATGTTAAGAAAACAAGAATATAACTTCATAGACAAAGTTAATGAAAAATTCTTAAAATAAAGTTATAGAGACTACAAGCCTTGTAAAATTAAATACAAAACTCGTAGTCTTTTTACATAAACAAAAAATAACTATATGTGCATTATAAAATACATTTGACTAAAATAACAAATTATGATATATTAATACATACATAAGAACTATTATTTATTAAAAAACAAATCATTAAATACATAAATGGTTTTTTGTGCCCAAAAGAAAGAGGAGAGAAAAAATGAACAAAAAAATAAATAACAAAATCAACGTATTCGCACTAGGCGGACTAAATGAAAACGGAAAAAACTTATATGTAATAGAAATAAACGACAAAATACTAGTATTTGACTGTGGACTAAAATATGCATCAGACAAAATGTATGGAGTAGACTACATAATACCAGACTTCACATACCTAATAGAAAACAGAAAAAAAATAGTAGGACTATTCATCTCACACGCGCACTATGAAAACATAGGAAGCATAAACGAATTAGTAAAAGCGATACCAGAAATAAACATATATGCCACAAACTTTGCTGCGAAAGTAATAACAATAGAACAAGAAGAAGCCGAAGAAAAAATAAAAAACTTACACATAATAAAACCACATAGAAAAATAGAATTCAAAGAATTTAGTGTATTTCCATTCAGTGTAACACACTCTAGTCCAGAAACAGTAGGATACTCAGTAAACACACAGGAAGGAAGCATAATCTACATGGCAGACTATTGTATAGATTCAACAATGAATGGATACTACGACATGGACTTAGGAAAAATAGCATACATAGGAAAACAAGGAGTATTACTACTAATGAACGAAAGTGTATTTGCAGAAAAACCAGGATTTACTAGTCCAAACCACAAACTTGACAAATACTTTAGAAATGTAGTAGACAAAAGTGAAGGAAGAATAATATTTAGCATACTGCCACTTCACATATTGACGATGCAAAATATATTTGATGCATTAAAAGAAACAAAAAGAAAAGTAATAATAATGGGAAAATACTTACACTCAGTAGTAGAAATGTCAATAAAAGAAGGATATCTAAACATAGATAGAAGCATAATAGGCGACCTAAGTAATTTAAAAGACAAAGACTCAGTAATATTCATAGCAAACGATAGAGAAATGCCATACTACAATCTAAGTAGAATAGTAAACGGATACGATAAATACATAACACTAGAAAGTACTGACTCAATATGCTTTGCTGACCCAAGTTATGATGCAATAGAACTAACAAGTGTAAAACTAAAAAACGACATTGCCGTAAAAGGAGCCAATATATATGATGTACCAAAAGATAAAAATGTAAGATTACACGCATCAAGCGAAGACTTAATGCTAATGGTAAAACTATTCAATCCAAAATATTACATGCCAATCAAAGGAGAATATAGATACCAAGTAAGAAATGCACAACTAGCTGAAAAAGTAGGAATGGAAAAAACCAACATAATACTAAAAGAAAATGGAGATGTAGTAACATTTGAAAATGGTAACCTAAAAGAATGCATTGAACACATCTCAGTAGATTCCATACTAATAGATGGAAAATCAAGTAATGACGTAGGAGAATTAGTACTAAAAGATAGAGAAATGCTAGGAAATAACGGGCTAATACTAGTAAGTGCAACAGTAGACAAAAGAAGCAAAAAGATCAAAAATGGCCCTGAAGTAGTAACAAGAGGATTTATATATGTAAAAGATAACTTAGACATAATAGAAGAAATAAAAACAAAAAGTTTAGAAATCATAAAAAACAATACACACAATGGAAAATATGCTGACTATGCAAAAATAAGAACAGACATAAGAGAAGAAATAGGATCATTCATATACAAAAAAACTGAAAGCAAGCCTGTAATACTAACAGTAATACAAGAAATGTAGGTGAAAAATGATATACCTAGACTATAGTGCTACAACACCAGTATTAGAAGAAGTATTATCCTCATACATAAAAGTAACAAGAGATTTTATAGGAAATGCTAACTCAATACACAACCTTGGAGTAAAAAGCAAAGAATTAATGTTAAAAGCGAGCAAACAAATCGCAGAATGCTTAGGATGCAAATGGAATGAAATAATCTACACATCAGGAGCCAGTGAATCCAATGCAACAGCAATAAAAGGAGTATGTCAAAAATATTCTTCTAGGGGAAAGCACATAATAACAAGCAAACTAGAACATAAAAGTGTATTAGAAACATTCAAACAAATGGAAATGCAAGGCTACAAAGTAAGTTATGTAAAAATAAATCCTGATGGATCTCTAGACATGAAAGATTTAGAAAATCTAATCAACAAAGAAACAATACTTATAAGTATATGTGCAGTAAATAGTGAAGTAGGGTTTAAAGCGCCACTAAAAACGATAAAACAAATAATAAACAAAAAAAACAAACTTACAATACTACACAGCGACATGACACAAGCATTAGGAAAAATAAAAATTAGTTTAAGTGAAGTAGACCTAGCATCATTTAGTGCACACAAAATCTATTCACCAAAAGGGATAGGATTACTATACAAAAAAGACAACCTTGAAATCGAACCACTAATAAATGGCTTAACAGAAAATGCGCCATATAGAGGAGGAACACCTGCACTACCATTAATAGTAAGTTTTTCAAAAGGGATAAGAATAATAACAGAAAATTTAGAAAAAAATATAGAAACAGTAAAAAAATTAAGAAACAAATTAAACGAAGCCTTAACAAAATATGACATAAAAATAAATTCTAATAACCTATGCATACCTCATATATACAACTTAAGTCTAATAAAAATAAAAAGTGAAACATTCGTAAGAGCAATAGAAAAAGAAGGAATATGTATAAGTACAACAACAGCATGTTCTAGTTTAGAAGAAAGTAGTACACTAAGTGCCATAACAAATGACAAAGAAATAAGCACAACAAGCATAAGAATAAGTATAAGTCATTATACAACAGAAAATGAAATAGACAAATTTCTACTAGCATTTGATAAAGTATATAACGAATTACTATTAAAATAATAAAAACAAATATACAAGATACATTTACTCACAAATGTATCTTTTTATCTTATAGGAAAGTTCTCGTTAAAGTAATAAAAT
>JAAVYQ010000030.1 GCA_022791215.1 Bacilli bacterium
ATTAAGCCATATAAGTATGAATCTAGATTTGATATGTAATCTATAAATGTATAATCTCCTTCTATATTTTCTTGGCCTTCTAATTTTAAAAGGTCATTTACTGCATTACTACTATTAAGAATTGTTTCTAACACCCCGAACTTAATATACTTTGTACTACCAAACAAATCTCTCATATTATGCTCCCTATTATTCTTTTTCTTCTATATTTTTATTATACAATATATTCTTTTAAATTCAAAGATAATTTATCACAATTTTGATTTTTATACATAAATTATTAGTGAATATGAAGAAGGGGTGGATATTAATGAATAATAATTTTAATAATGGCTCTTGTTGTAGAAATAATAATGATAATAATGAATGCAATAATAATTGTATAGCTGAGATACTTCAAGTTATTAATGTTCTTCAATCTAATGCTTGTCCTGATAATTGTTTAAATTCTTGCGATAGACCAGCTTTAGGTGGAGGCGGTAGTTGTGTAGTTTGCAATACTAGACCTATTATGCTTTATACTTGCTGCGGTAATGGTAGACCTTGGAGCATGCCTACTACTAGAACTAATGTTGATTGCGCTGAGTCTACTGCACAAGGATGTTCTAACGTGTTTAGAGTAGAAAAAGTTGATGGATGTTGTTGTACTTTTAGAGTACTTGCTCCTAATACTGATTCTACTAGTCCTTATCCTTATGTGGGTACTGATTCAATTTTCACTATGAATATTAATTGTCTTTGTAGTATTAGATGTTTGAACGATACTTATGTAGAATGTATTTGTGGTTAGGTCTTTAGTAATTTTCTTTGTAATAGTTTTATAGAGAGTGATTTATTTTTCACTCTTTTTGTTTGTGTTTTGTTTTCTTTTTTGATAAAATTTAGTAAAGGGTGTGCAATATGAGTTTTAATCTTAAATTAGTTTTATTTTTATTTTTTGCTTTTATTGTTTTTGCGTTTGGAATCTTTTTCGTAGGTTCTAATTTCGATTTTTTAGAGTGCTTTTCTAATGTTTTTGATTTGGGTGATGTTTATTATGATTTTCCAAACCCTAGTTCTTTTGTCTATAATATTAATTTTCCTTCAAAAAATATTAGTTTTACTACTAATAAGGAATATTTTTTGAAGAATGGTGATAATGTTTTGCTTTATAGAGATCATGATCTTGAAAGTGACATTGTTGTCCGTTTTCTTGATAGAGAGAATTTTGATTTGTCTTCTTATTATAATTCTTTTTATGATATTACTAATGAAAGTAATGTTTTTAAGGATTCTTTGGGTGATGGTCATAGTTATTTTGAATTTTTTGATGATGATTATTTTTATGTTGATGTTTTTTTTGTTTTTGATGATGTCGTTTTAAGTTTTTGTTTTTCTTCTAAATTAGATTTTAAGGATAAGTATTTGTCTTCTTTTAGGGATTGGGCTAGTAATATTCAAATTACTGAGGTTTAATCTTGTTAAAAATTTTGTTTATTTTTTTGTAATTCTATAGTATAATTTTAGTAGGTGAAATGTATGTATTGGCAATATATAATTATTTTTGTTGTTTTGGTTTTAATTTCAATTATTGTTATAAAGATTAATAAGAAGGATTTTAGAGTTGAAATTAATAAGTTGATTACTTATTTGGGTGGTAAGGATAATATAGTTGATGTTGAGACTAATTTGTCTAGATTAAAGGTTGTAGTTAAGGATACTAGTATTGTTAATAAGGATGGTATTCAAAAGTTGGGCGCTAAAGGGATTGTTGAAATCGAGAATCAACTTAAAATTATTTTTGGTCCTAATTGTAAACAACTTAAAAAATATATAAAAGACCTAAAGTGATAGGTCTTTTAGTTTGTTTTATTATAGTTTTTTGTTAATCTTGCTTTAGGTTCTTGTTCAATTTTTCTTAAATTACAGTAAACATCTTGCAAGATATGATAGTATACATATGAGAGATCTCCGTCTTTGTCTAATATTACCCTGTTGTTGTGAATGTTATTTTCTTTATTATTTATTGTTATTATTATTGTGTCTTTTTTCTCTTCTATTGTCATATCGTTGCTTATAGTATTTTTTAGTATTTCTATTTTTCTTTTTTCTTTGTCTATTTTTAGACTTTTATATGCATATCCTAGATTCTCATAATGAGAGATAAGGTTGCTTATGCACTGAATAAATCGTATATTTTACTACTTAGTTCATCTTTTTTGGAAATTTCAAAAGTTGTTTTACTAGATTTGTAAGGATTAGTTTCTAAACTTATGTAATCTCCAGCCCATGATTTAGAAATTGCTAGCATTTGACTATTTTCTTCTATTACTATAGTATCTGGTAATGTTATATATATTTCCATTTGTTTTCACCAATTAAATATTTTTATTTTTCTTTGTTTTCGCTTTTTGTTATTGCTTCTTTTCTTGATAGGTTTAGTTTTCCTCGTTTGTCATATCCTGTCGCTTTGACTATTATTTCATCGCCTTCTTTGTATAAATCACTTGGCTTTTCTACTCTTTTTGTGTCTAATTGACTTACATGTACTAAGCCTTCACATCCAGGCCATAATTCTACGAAGCATCCAAATTCTTCTACTTTTGTAACTATTCCTGTATATATTTTGCCTATTTCTACTTCTTTTACTACGTCTTCTATCATTTTTAATGCCTTGTCTATTATTTCGTAGTCTGTATGGTACGCAATTACTCTTCCGTCGTCTTCTATGTCTATTTTTACCGCATCTTTATGGTTTACTGTTGTTACATTTGAACTTTCTAATATTATTTTCGTGATCGTTTCTCCGCCACGTCCGATTACATCTTTTATTTTTTCAGGATCTATTGTGATCATTTTTATTTTTGGCGCGTATGGACTTAATTCTTTTCTTGGTTCTTTTATTGTTTCTTCCATTACATCTAGTATTTGCATTCTTGCTATTTTTGCTTGTGCTAAACTTTCTTTTAGTATGCTTTCTGTTATTCCTTTTATTTTTATGTCCATTTGTAAGGCTGTTATTCCATTTCTTGTTCCTGCAACTTTAAAGTCCATGTCTCCCATGTGATCTTCGAGTCCTTGTATGTCTGTTAGTATTGTGTAATTGTCTCCTTTTGTTATTAGTCCCATTGCTATTCCTGCGACAGGTGCTTTTAAAGGTACTCCGGCTGTCATTAGTGACATACATCCTGCACATATACTTGCCTGGCTACTTGAACCATTACTTTCTAATACTTCACTTACTACTCTTACAGTGTATGGAAATTCTTCTTCATCTGGCATTACTTGTAATAAGGCTCGTTCTGCTAATGCTCCATGTCCTATTTCACGTCTTCCAGGTGAACCATATCTTCCTGTTTCTCCTACACTGAATGATGGGAAGTTATAGTGAAACATAAATCGTTTTGTGTCTTCTATTCCAAGTCCATCTAATATTTGGTGTTCTCCTATTGCTCCAAGTGTTGTTACTGCTAATGCTTGTGTTTGCCCTCTGGTGAATAGTGCGCTTCCATGTGTACGTGGTAGTATGTCTATGTCTGTGCTTAACTGTCTTATTTCAGTTAGTCCTCTTCCGTCTGGTCTTATTTTTTCTTCTGTTATTAGTCTTCTTACTTCTTCTGCTTCTATATTGTTTGCTATCTTTTTTACTTGTTTTAATTCTTCTTCTATTGTTTCACTTTCTGAGTGATTTGCTTCATAGTTTGTAAGTGCTCGTTCTTTTAGTTCATCTATTTTGGCATATGATTCTAGCTTGTCTTTGATTTGTATTGCTTCTAACATATCACTTCTTATGTCTTTGTTTACTTCTTCTATTATGTTTTCGTCTAGTTTTGCAAGTTCTACAACAATTTTCTCTTCTCCTATTTCATCTATTATTTCTTGTTGTATTTTACATAATTCTTTTATATGTTCATGCCCAAACATCAATGCTTCTAACATTTCTTCTTCTGATACTTCTTTTGATCCTGATTCAACCATGTTTATTGCATTTTTTGTTCCTGCGACTGTTAGGTTGATTGTACTTCTTTCCATTTCTTCAGTGCTTGGATTTATTTTTAATTCTCCATCAATTTTTCCTACTATTACTCCACTGACTGGACCATCAAATGGTATGTTTGATATTCCTAATGCTAGACTTGTTCCAAATAATGCTGTCATTTCTGGTGAGTAATCATTGTCTACACTTAATACTGTGTTTACTACTTGTACTTCGTTTCTAAAGTTTTCGTCAAACATTGGTCTTATAGGTCTATCTATTACTCTCGCTGTTAATGTGGCTGCATCTGTTGGTCGTCCTTCCCTTTTTATAAATCCTCCTGGTATTTTTCCTACTGAGTATAGTTTTTCTTGATATAATATTGTAAGTGGGAAGAAGTCTGCTGTACTTACATTATTACTCATTACTGATGTTGATAGTATTACTGTGTCTTCATATCTTACCAGTACTGCGCCTGCTGCTTGTTTTGCTAATTCTCCTGTTTCTATTGTTAATTTATGACCTAAAAAGTCATATTCAAATACTTTTTTCATTTTAACCTCTTTTCTTTTTTGTATTTAAATAAAAAGAGACACTTAAAATATGTGCCTACTTTCTTAATCCTAATTTCTTTATTAGTTCACGATATCTTACAACATCTGTTCTTTTTAAGTAGTCTAATAAACTTCTTCTTTTTCCTACCATTTGTTGTAATCCACGTTTTGAATGGAAGTCATGAATGTGTTTGTTTAAGTGATCTGTTAGTTCAACTATTTGTTCTGTAAGTATTGCTACTTGAACTTCAACACTTCCTGTGTCATTCTTTCCTCTTCCATATTCTTTAACTAATTCTTCTTTTTTTTCTTTTGTTAAAGCCATTTTTATTTCTCCTTTCATGTTTTTTATCCGTTTAGTCCTAGTAAAGAGTTGGAGAACTCTCGAAACCAAGATTAAACTTACTAGTTAAGTATACGATATTTTTGTGGAAAAATCAACTTCTATTTGTAAAATCTGTCAATTAGGTTTAAGGTTATATGTTTGTAATGCTAATATTTATTTTTGGAAAAGTTAGTTATTTTAATTTTTTTATTTCTATAGAAAAAATCGCCTTTTAGACGATTTAATATTTTCTACATATTTGTGTTATTATTTTCTTGTTCTTCTTTTCTATTTTCTATAAAGTCTGTTTGTATAAATCTATTTTCAACTACATTTTCTTCTTTTATTTCTTCTAATACTACACTTTCTACAGGTTTTTCTACTATTGGTTCTGGAAGTGGTATGTCTGGTTCTTCTAATGTTGTGTTATTTTCTAGAACTTCAAGTTTTGGCTCTTCAATAATTTGTGTATTAGTTGAGTTTATAGGCTGATTAGCCATTGTTGGCTCGTTTATTGTTTCAGTTTGTATTGAAACATTTTCTACTGTTGTTGGCTCGACTGTAGGAATTTCATTATATGGTTTTACTTCTTCTATCGATACAGTTTCTATTGTCGGTTGTTTGGGTACTTCCTGTACTACTGCTTCGTTTGGTGTAATATTTATTGGTTCAATAGTAGTTATTGGTTCTTCTTTTATTGTCGTAATTGAATTAATGTTTTCTGATACTTCTTCTACTTTTAATGTATCATTCTCTATAGTAGGTGTGTCAAAGATGTTTGTTTCTACTACATTTGCGGTTTGTTGTGGTATTGGAGCAACTTCTTCTATTATTGGTTTTTGAGGTTCTAATGGTGTGACAACTGGTTGTTCAATAACATTTTGTTCTACAACACTTGGTGTAACAGTTTGTTCTGGTTCTATATTTGTTTCTAAATTTGTAACGTTGTTTGCATTTTCATTAGGAACCGGATTTGCTTCAACTTGTACTACTGTTTCCTGTATGTTTTGATTCACTTCATTAATGTTGTTTGTTTGATTTTGAACTGTTTGAACGTTTTGATTGTTTGTATTTGCTGTCATCATCACTGGTGGTTCCATAATTATTGGCATTTCTTCTAAATTAGGTACCACTGTTTGTTCTTGTGATATTGGTTCTTGTGGTTGTGTTTCTATCGTATTATTTTGTTCAGTAATTTGATTATTATTAATCACTGGTATGCTTTCTACAACTTGTATAGTTTCTATTTGTGGTGGTGTTGTGTTTGTATTTTGCTGCGGCATTTCTATAGGTGTGCTGTTTTCTATTGTAGGTTGCATTTGATTATTATTTTGTGCTGCTATATCTATTGGATTTTGATTGTTTTGCGGAGTTACTGTATTTTCTACTTCGGCATTTGTTTTTGGAGCAGCACTTGGTATTGTTTGATCTATTGCTTCTAAACTTTTATTTAATTTTTTATTGTTTCTTGCAAATAATACTAATACTATTACAATTATTATGATTATTATAACTATTCCGGCAATTAACATTATCATTTCAGTGTTTATACCACTTTCTTTTGCAGCCGCTACTGGTGTGTCTTTTAATTTAAATGAGTACTCTATCGCTTCTTTTTCTCCATCTAGTTCGCTTAAATTCCAACTTAGTGTTTTTCCATCTTCACTTACTTCATCAGCATTGTGTTTAATAGGCTTTGTAGGTAAAGTTACTGTGTATTTTATTGACATGTTTAACATTGATAAGTTAAAATTTTCGTTTGTTGTGTCATCGTTTATTAAATATTTTGCATAGTATGTATCTTTTTCTTTTTTAAATAACATTTTTGGTTCTTCTTTTTCGTCATTATCATTAGAATCATTTTTAATGTTTAAATCTTCAAATAATGAACTTTCTACATCGTCAGGTGATGATACATCATCTATGTTTTCTATTTCATATGACATTTGATATCCATAAAAATTGTTTCTTTCGTATCTACTTACTTCTAAACCTTTTTGTTCTTCTGGTTTATTTTCTTCTAAATACTTTCTTATTTCACTCATACTAGCTTCAGGAACATTTGATTCGTCTTCATCAGAATTTGTATCTTCTCCAAGTAAGTCATCGTTATTTTGCATGTATATTATATTACTTATTAATTCTCTATCATATGCCATGATAATTGACATGTTCATTTTCCCATCTTTTGTTATTTCTACATTTCCTTCATATTTAATCTCACATCCTGTGAGTACTAATGCACATAATACTATTCCAATTATTTTTTTAACTTTGCTCATGTTAATCCTCCTACTTCTATTATCAATTATATCATTTTTATTTTAATTGTAAACATATCTTTTGTCATTAGTGTAAAGTAAAAGAACTTATTTTCTTCATTTTTAAGTTCTTTTCTTTTTCTTCATGTTAAATTGTTTACACTCCCATGTCAAACGTTTCAGGAAGTGTTGATCCTCCATCTATGACTATTCCTTGTCCAGTTATGTAACTTGATTCTTTACTTGCTAGAAATGCTGCTAGTTCTCCAATTTCTTCTGGATTAGCTAATCTTTTTAAAGGTATTGCTGCCCCGATTCCATTTATCACACTTTCAGGATTTTCTTTGTTGCTTATTAAGGCCATTCTTTCTACCATAGGTGTTTGTACATAGCCAGGCATTATAGCATTTACTCTTATTCCTTTAGGTGCTAGTTCTCTTGCTAAACTTTTTGTGAATCCTAATATTGCTGATTTTGTCATCGCATATGCCACTTCCCCAGGATCCGCTACCATAGGCCCAGTTACACTTGATAGATTAACTATTGTACTGTCTATCTCTTTTTCTAGATATGGCAAAACTTCTTTTGTAACATTCCATGCTCCAAGTACATTTATGTCTAAGTGATGGTTTAATATCTCATCGTTCATTGTTTCAAATGGTTCTAATTCACATACTCCTGCATTGTTTACTAATATGTCTATTTTTCCTATTTTATTTATTGCATTCGCTACTGCACTTGTGATACTTTCTTTATTTCTTATGTCAACTTTATAGGCTAATATGTTTTCATTATTCATTTCTAGTACTGCTTCGTCATAGTCAAGTATTATAACTTTCGCTCCATATTTTAGAAATACATTTACTATTCCTCTTCCTATTCCTTTGTATCCGCCTGTTACTACCGCAACTTTATTTTCTAATTTCATTTTTCTTCTCCTTTTATTTTAATATTTTATCTAAATATGTCTTTATGATAAGTTATGTTTCTTTCTTTATTGTTTTCATCTAATATTATTATTTCTGAGTAGATATATCCATATTCATCTACTTCATTATCTGGCGTAGTATAATTACCTAAAAATTCTTTAATATTATCTGTTTTGCTAGATAGTTTAACAAAATTTGCATCTTTGAATCTTAAACTGTCTATGTCAGTAATTTCTAAATTTTCGTTATTTTTTACTTCACTACTTATTATTATTTCATTTAATCCATTTATCATATAAAGTTTTCCATCTTCGGTTATGTAAAATAAATTAACGTTAGTGCATACTTGATATGATGTTTTATATAGATATTTGGCATTTTTTGTGTTTATTGTAACTTTTTTATCGTTATAGGATATTACAATGTTTCCAGAGTCAATACTCGCTTTTATTTCTCTATTTTTACAACTTGTTTCTTCTAAGTTGATAGTGCTTTTTCTAATAAATTTACTTTCGTCAGGCTTGTTTGGTGTAGTTAATTCTTTATCTTCCTTTTCGTTTTCTTGATCTAAACTTATTGTTCCATTTAATGCTAAGTATGTCATGGTGAAAGATCCTATTAGTAGTATTACTAGTAATGTTATTATTATATTTTTTCTTTTATTCATTTGTTTCCTCCTAGATATATTATAGCACTTATATTTATATATTATTTATTTTTTCAATTCTATGTGTAAAGATATCTAAAGTAATTTGTATAATAATTTAATTTTTATCTAAAATGTTGCCATAAGAAAAAATCCCCGTAGGGATTAATTTTCTTTGATTATTCGATGATTTCTGATACTACACCAGCACCTACAGTACGTCCACCTTCACGGATACTGAATTGAGTTCCGTTTTCGATAGCTATGTTACTGATTAGTTCAACTGTCATAGTAACATTGTCACCAGGCATAACCATTTCAACACCAGCAGGTAATTCGATTACACCAGTAACGTCTGTTGTTCTGAAGTAGAATTGTGGTCTATAGTTACTAAAGAATGGAGTATGTCTTCCACCTTCTTCTTTAGATAGAACATAAACTTCTGCTTTGAACTTTTTGTGAGGATGAACACTTCCTGGTTTAGCAAGTACTTGTCCTCTTTCAACGTCTTCACGGTTTATACCACGAAGTAATACTCCTGCGTTGTCTCCAGCTTCAGCATAGTCTAATGACTTTCTGAACATTTCTATACCAGTTACAACTGTTTTTCTTGTATCTTTGATACCAACGATTTCAATTTCTTCGTTAAGTTTTAGTTGTCCTCTTTCAACACGACCTGTAACAACTGTTCCACGTCCAGTGATTGTGAACACATCTTCGATACTCATTAAGAATGGTTTGTCTGTATCTCTTGTAGGTGTGTCAACCCATTCGTCAACAGCAGCCATTAAGTCTCTAACTGCTTGTTCGTAGTTAGCATCTCCTTCAATTGCTTTAAGAGCTGAACCTCTAACTACTGGAGTGTTGTCTCCATCAAATCCATATTCAGTTAGTAATTCTCTAACTTCCATTTCAACTAGGTCTACTAGTTCTGGATCATCAACCATATCACATTTGTTGATGAATACACACATTTTAGGTACACCAACTTGTCTTGATAATAGAATGTGCTCTCTTGTTTGAGGCATTGCACCATCTGTAGCACTTACTACTAGAATAGCACCATCCATTTGAGCAGCACCTGTTATCATGTTTTTAACATAGTCAGCGTGTCCAGGACAGTCAACGTGAGCATAGTGTCTCTTTTCAGTCTCATACTCAACGTGTGATGTGTTGATAGTTATTCCTCTTTCTCTTTCTTCTGGAGCTTTGTCGATGTTTTCATAAGCAACGAATTCTCCATATAATTTAGTTATAGCCGCAGTTAAAGTTGTTTTACCGTGGTCTACGTGTCCAATTGTACCAATGTTAACATGTGGTTTTGAACGATCAAATTTTTCTCTTGCCATTTTGTATTTCCTCCTTTTTTGTATACATTCTAATTTTATCTAATACTTGTAATTTTTGCAAGCATTAAATGAATTTTTTTATGACAATTTTATTTTTTAGTTTTTTTTGTTAAATTAAGATTTAATGAGGTTGTAGTTTCTTTTCTATTATATTGCTGTTCTTCTATTAATAATCTTTGTAGTTCTAATGCCATTAACGAATTACTTTTTAGTCCATTTAGTAATGCTATTGTTAATGTTCTTTTACTTAAGTTATTATTTGTTTCTCTTTTCATCTTAATTACCTACTTTATTATTGTATGCTGTTTTTCTTTATGATTTCATCAGCAATATTTCTTGGTACTTCTTCATAGTGGTCAAATATCATTTGATATGTTCCACGTCCTTGTGTGTTTGAACGAAGTACTGTCATGTAACCAAACATTTCTGCTAACGGTACCATTGCTGATATTTGTAAATCTTTTCCACGAGATTCGTTTCCTAATGGACGGCCTCTTCTACTTGTTAAGTCTCCCATTACTGTTCCCATGAATTCTTCTGGTACTACTACATCAACTTTCATTATTGGTTCTAGTAGTGCTGGTTTACATTTGTTTTTTGCTTCTTTTAACGCCATTGAAGCGGCGATTTTGAACGCCATTTCGTTAGAGTCTACATCATGGTATGATCCGTCAAATAGTGTACATTTTACATCTATCATTGGATATCCTGCAAGTACTCCTCCTTCTAATGCTTCTTGTAATCCTTTGTCTACAACTCCAATATATTCACGTGGTACTACTCCACCAACGATTTCGTCAACGAATTCGTATCCATTATCTTTATTAGGTTCAAATTTCACCCAAACGTGTCCATATTGTCCGCGTCCTCCTGATTGTTTGATATATTTTCCTTCACATTCTGCAGTAGCAGTTAGTGTTTCACGGTATGCAACTTGTGGTTTACCTACATTACATTCAACATCAAATTCTCTTTTCATTCTATCTACTAATACGTCTAAGTGTAATTCACCCATACCAGCGATTATAGTTTGTCCTGTTTCGTGATTAGTACTAGCTCTAAATGACGGATCTTCTTTTGCTAATTTTTGTAATGCTAGACTCATCTTTTCTTGATCTTGTTTACTTTTAGGTTCTATTGCTAATTCTATAACTGGCTCTGGGAATGTCATTTTTTCTAGTATTACTGGATGTTTTTCATCACATAGTGTATCACCAGTCATAGTATCTTTAAGTCCAACAGCTGCTGCGATTTCTCCTGCATAAACTCCAGAGATTTCTTTTCTTTGGTTAGCATGCATTTGAAGAATACGACCAATTCTTTCTTTTGTTCCTTTACTAGAGTTATAAACATAACTACCAGAATTTAATGTTCCTGAATATACACGGAAGAAAGTTAAGTTACCAACAAATGGGTCATTCATTACTTTGAATGCAAGTGCTGAGAATGGTTCAGAGTCACTTGTTTTTCTTTCTATAGGGTTATCGTTCATATCGATACCTTTTACGTGTGCTATGTCAGTTGGTGCTGGTAAATAGTCTAAAACAGCATCTAGTGCAAGTTTTACACCAATATTACCTAGGGCAGTACCACATAATACTGGGTAAAATTCTCCAGCAAGTACACCTTTTCTTATAGCGACTTTAATGTCTTCAGGTTTTAATTCTTCACCTTCTAAGTATTTTTCCATTAAAGCATCATCAAACATAGATACAGCATCTATTAATTCTGTTCTTTTTTCTTCAGCAATACTCATTAATTCTGCTGGTATTTCTATTTCTGTTGGTTCTTCTTTTTGTTCACCATCGTAATGATAAGCTTTCATAGAAACTAAGTCTATTATTCCATTAAATTCATTCTCTGCTCCAATAGGCCATTCGATAGGTGCAGAACTCTCTGATAGTCTATCTTTTATTGTTCCTAAACTATATTCAAAGTTAGCTCCCATTTTGTCCATTTTGTTTGCAAATATCATTCTTGGAACTTTCCATTCGTTTGCTTGTCTCCAAACTTGTTCTGTTTGAGTTTCTACACCTGCTTGAGAGTCTATTAGCGCGATTGCACCATCTAGTACTCTAAGACTACGTGATACTTCTATTGTGAAGTCTACGTGTCCTGGTGTATCTATTATGTTTAGTCTATAACCTTTCCAATGCGCTGTTGTCGCTGCACTAGTGATTGTTATTCCTCTTTCTTTTTCTTGTTCCATCCAGTCCATTTGTGATTCTCCATCATGAGTTTCACCTATTTTATGAGTTTTTCCTGTATGGAAAAGTACACGCTCTGTAAATGTAGTTTTTCCGGCATCTATATGTGCCATGATTCCTATATTACGAGTTTTATCTAACGATACGTCACGTGCCATATTTTATTTCTCCCTTCTTACCATCTATAATGTGCATATGCTTTGTTAGCTTCTGCCATTTTATGTGTATCTTCACGTTTTTTTACTGCTCCGCCTGTTCCTTCAGCAGCATCTATTATTTCTGCAGCAAGATTTTCTGCCATTCCTTTGCCATTTCTTGTTTTTGCATATTGCACTAACCAACGTAGGGCTAAGGCTTGTTGTCTTTCTGGTCTTACTTCTACTGGTACTTGATAGTTTCCACCACCAATACGTCTACTTCTGATTTCTAGTGCTGGTTTGATATTTTCAAATGCTTTTTCAAATACTTCCATAGGTTCTTTACCAGTTTTTTCTTTTACTATTTCAAATGCGTCGTATAGAATTGTTTGGGCAGTTCCTTTTTTACCGTCTAACATAACTCTATTTATTAGTTTTGTTACTATTTTAGAATTATATATTGGATCTGCTAATACATTTCTTTTTTCTGCTCTTCTTTTTCGCATCTTTGTTTCACTCCTTTCTTTTTTATTTTAGTTATTTATTTTTTGGCTTTTTAGCACCGTATTTACTTCTTCCTTGACGTCTTGCTTCTACTCCAGCTGTATCTAATGTTCCACGGATGATGTGATAACGTACTCCGATAAGGTCTTTAACACGTCCTCCTCTTATTAGTACTACACTATGTTCTTGTAAGTTGTGTCCAATTCCTGGAATGTAGCATGTTACTTCGTAACCGTTACTTAATCTTACACGAGCATATTTACGCAATGCTGAGTTTGGTTTCTTTGGTGTTTTTGTTCCAACACGTGTACATACTCCACGCTTTTGTGGTGATGTGTTGTTTGTTCTCTTCTTGTCTTTTGAGTTAAATCCAACGTTTAATACTGGGCTTTTGCTCTTTCTTACTTTTTGTCCTCTTTTGTGTTTTACTAATTGGTTAATAGTAGTCATAATGGCTCCTTTCTCGTACACACTTCCTGGTGTATCGTATTTATAATTTTTATGCGAGTTTTTTGAAAAAACTCAAGCAAGTTAATAATATCACTAGAAACATGTTATGTCAAATAAAATCTTATTTTTTATGCTATTTTTTTACATTTTCTTTGTATTTTTTATAAGTACATTATATATTATTGTTTTTCTTGTTTTATAGAACTTTTTTCGCTTCTTTGATTTCACTTTATTTTAAGAGGTATGCGATTCACAAAAGTTTTTTAGTTTAGATACATTGCGTTTTCGTAAGTATCTTTTATAAGTTTTTAAATAACGTTGTATTCTGTGTTTATGATTTACAGCATTTCTGTTTTGTTAGAAAAGCGAGACTAGTGTAATCACTTAAATCTTCACCATAACAATATAGTATTGTCCTTATTATGTAGCATTAAGCATGTAGCAATTTTTTATTTAATTTTAGTTATAATGTCTTTTAATCTTTCAATAAATTTTTCTTTATTACTTAAAAGATACTGTAATTCTTTTAAGTAATTATTATATTCATTATCTTCTACAAAGAAATTCGCATATCCATCAATTCCAAACTTTTTTAATGTATGTTTATAACATTCCTCTATTGTTTCTTTCTCACTAAGTTTATTAAAATGTGCAATACTATAAAGATAAATTCTTCTTAATGAGTCGTCAATGTTAATGTTTCTATCCGCAGACGATAATAGTTTTCCATAAATACTCCTGGGCTCTCTATCTAATGAAGCTCGATGATCTTCTATTGCTTCTTTCATTATTATTAAGTTCCCATAACTAAAGAACTTGCTTAAGTTAATATCATTATACATAATTTGAGCGGAAACTATTTCATGATTTTTATAGTCTATATGATAACCAATATCATGATATGCTGCTACTACGTAAAGCATGTTATTATCAATATTCATATTTTTACTTAATTTATGGCATCTATTAATAACATATTTTATATGCTCTATTTGATGTC
>JAAVYQ010000031.1 GCA_022791215.1 Bacilli bacterium
AGATACTAGTGTCAACAATAGTAACGTCGTTCGTCCAGTAATTTCTCTTTAATGAATAGTTATTTCATAACATATGTTATAGTAGAAAAGTGCTTTAGAGAAACAAATATTATTCATAGTCATACTTTGACTAAAAATTTAATGATTAAATAATTATATTTTAGTATATTTTTAGAAATAGTATTTTTATTGTATTCATTATCTTTACTTCATGTTTTTCTTTACTTTACATATAATATTGTGTTAAAATATATTCGGCTTTTAGAAATAAGCACTTTTGTGGATTTCTTTTACTAGTGCTTAACAATAGTTAGGTGTAAAGGTTTAGAAGCAAAAGGATGTAATAACGAAAGGAAGAGTGAAAAATATGGCAGTAGTGTCAAAAGGAAATTTATTAGAAGCTGGTGTTCATTTTGGACATCAAACTAAAAGATGGAATCCTAAAATGAAGGAATACATCTATACTTCTAGAGACGATATTTATATTATCGATTTGGAAAAAACAGTAGAAAAATTAGAGGAAGCATATGTTGTTTTACGTGATGCATGTAAGGATGGCGGTAAAGCATTATTTGTTGGTACTAAAAAACAAGCTCAAGAGGCTAGTATTGAAGAAGCAACTAGATGTGGTGGTTATTATATAACTGAACGTTGGTTAGGTGGAATTTTAACTAACTTTAAGACTATTAGAGAGAGAATTAATCGTTTGGCTCAAATAGAGAAGATGAAAGATGAAGGTAAGTTTGAATTGTTACCTAAGAAAGAAGTTGCTAAATTACAAAAAGAGTATGATAAACTTAATAAGATTTTATGTGGTATAAGAGAAATGAATAAGTTACCACAAGCACTTATTATAACTGATCCTCGTATTGAAATAAATGCTATTAGAGAAGCAAGAAGACTAGGAATTCCTGTTTTTGGTATTGTTGATACTAATAGTGATCCTGATGATGTTGATTATGTTATACCAGGAAATGATGATGCAGTTCGTGCGGTTAAAATAGTTTTAGGTGTATTAGCAAATGCTGTTTGTGAGGGAAATGGTCTTCCACTTGAAGATTATATTACTGAAGAAGAATTTGTTAAACCTAAGAAAACTAAAGATGGAAAAAGAGAAGAAGTTCAAGTTATAGAAAAAGAAGTTACTAGTGCTAGTGTTAAAGAAGAATCTGTTGAAGTTCCTTCTGAACCTGAAGAAACAGAAGCTTTAGAAGATATGAAACTTGCAGATTTAAAAGCTTTGGCAAAAGATAAAGGTGTTAAAGGTTATTCTAGTATGAAAAAAGAAGAGTTAATTGAAGCTCTTAGATAAATTTTATAAAGGAGAATTATTATGGATATAAAAGCAAGTGATGTAAAGGCACTTCGTGATATGACAGGTGCTGGTATGCTTGATTGTAAGAAAGCATTGGCTGAAACTAATGGAGATATGGATAAGGCAGTTGATTATTTAAGAGAAAAAGGTATAAGTACTGCTCAAAAGAAGGCTGGTAGAATAGCTGCTGAAGGTCTTTCAAATATTTATGTTAGTGGTAATAAGGCAACTATAATTGAAGTTAATGCTGAGACTGACTTTGTTGCAAAGAATGCTGAATTTGTTAAGATGGTTGATACTATCGGTAATGCAATTTTGAATAGTGATGTTAGTTCTTTAGATGATGCTTTGAATCTAAATGTGGATGGTGGAAGTGTTAATGATTTGATTATTAATACAACTGCTACTATTGGAGAAAAATTAAGTCTTAGAAGAATTGAGTCTATAAGTAAGAATGATGATGAAGTTTTTGGAACTTATTTACATATGGGTGGTAAAATTGCTTCTTTAGTTGTAGTAAAGGGTAATGATGAAGCAGTAGCAAAGGATATTGCTATGCAAAGTGCTGCTATGAGACCTCAATATGTTTGTCGTGAGGAAGTTCCAGCAGAGAAGACTGAACATGAGAGAGAAGTGCTTGTTGAACAAGCAAAGACTGAAGGTAAAAAAGAAGAGTTTATTGATAAAATAATTGCAGGAAGACTTGATAAGTTTTATGCTGAGATATGTTTGATTGAACAATCTTTTGTAAAAGATTCTGATTTAACTGTTAAACAATACCTTGATAATAATAATTCTAGCGTGGTTAAAATGATCCGTTTTGAAGTTGGTGAAGGTATGGAAAAGAGATGTGAGAATTTTGCTGATGAGGTTATGAGCCAAATCAAGTAAGTATAAAATGACAAAGAAATTTAAGAAGAAAATAGTTAAAGGAAGCCTGTGTTTGTTTATGGGTTTTCTTTTTCTTTTAGTAGCATATTATGAGAGAAATATTGAGCGTAGTCCAGTTTTAATTGCTGATTTAGAAGAAAATAATAATAGGGTTTATAATGAACTTGATAAGGATAATTTTTTTGATGTTGTTAGTAATAAAACTGGGGCTGTCTTGTTAGTTAATAGTAAAACTGATGTTAGAAAGTTTATAGATTATTTGTATGATTTTAAGGAAAATTATACTATTTATGTTTATAATCTTAAAGGTGATGAGATGAGTTTCTCTTTTAATGAAGAAAATGATTTAGTTGTAAATAAAAAGCAAAGTAAATTTTATGATCAGTTAATCGTGTATTTAGGAGCTTATGCTGATGATCAAGTTGTTGTTCAAGATGATGGAACAATAGTTAAGACTAATTATAAGGTTATTTATACTCCTACAGTGCTTTTTATTGATAATGGTAAACCTATTTATAGTCATTCATTTTTGGATGAGGAAATATCTATTCAGGATTTGAAAGATATTTATAGACAGGGTTTTGAAACTTTAAAGAATGGATATAATTCTTAGTAGTTATATCTTTTTTTGTGTAAATTGTTCGCTATTTTACATATAATTTATTAGTTTTCTTTTAAATATACTTGTTTTATGGTATACTTTATAGTAGTGAAGATAAATGAAAAACGAAAAGAGGTGTATTATGCTTACACATTATCAAACAGATCCTGGTAAAGTACGTAGTCATAATGAAGATAGTGTTACTATTGTTAAAAATTTAAGTAATGATTATCTTTTGATCGTTGCTGATGGTATGGGAGGTCATAGAGCAGGTGAAGTTGCTAGTTCAATGGCTGTTACTACAATAGGTACTAGATTTCAAAAGGTTAGTACTTTAGGAACTAAGTTGGATGCGATTACTTGGCTTAAGGAAATTATTGAAGAGGTTAATACTAATATTATTAAATATGCTGAAGAACATGTAGATTCTACTGGGCTTGGTACTACTCTTGTATGTGCTGTTTTGACAAGTGATTATCTGATTTTTGCTAATATTGGAGATTCTAGTGGTTTTGTTTTTAAAGATGGTAAGTTATATAAAGTTACTAAGGACCATACTTTGGTTAATATTTTAGTTGAGACTGGAGAGTTAAGGCCTGAAGAAGCAATTAATCATCCTCAAAAGAATGTTCTTATGAAAGCTTTGGGTGCGGCTCCTAAAGTTGAAACTGATATATTTGTTGTAGAGGATCCTGTAGATGGTATATTCTTGTGTAGTGATGGCCTTTCTAATATGGTTACTAAAGAACAAATAGAGAAAGTTCTTAATGATGATGAATTGGACATAGAAGAAAAGGTTGATAAACTTATTGTTAAGAGTAATTTAAGAGGGGGAAATGACAATATATCAATAGCATGTTTGTTATTGGAGGCAGGTGAAAATAGTGATAATAAAGGGTACTAAAATTAATGATAGGTATGCTATCATTAGAACTCTCGGTGAGGGTGGTATGGCTAATGTGTATTTGGCATATGATACGATTTTAGATAGAAATGTGGCTGTTAAAGTGTTAAGAGGAGATTTGGCAAATGATGATAAGTTTGTTAGAAGGTTTCAAAGAGAAGCTCTTAGTGCTAGTAGTTTGAATCATCCTAATATAGTTGAAATGTATGATGTTGGTGAGGATGATGGACAGTATTATATAGTAATGGAATATGTTGAGGGTAAGACTTTGAAGCAACTTCTTAAGAAGCGTGGTAGTCTTACTATTACGGAAGTTATAGATATTATGAGTCAAATTACTGATGGTATGGCTCATGCTCATGATTCTTATATTATTCATAGGGATATTAAACCTCAAAATATTATGATTTTGGAGAATGGTCTTATTAAGATTACCGATTTTGGTATTGCTATGGCTATGAATAGTACTCAGTTAACTCAAACTAATTCTGTTATGGGTAGTGTTCATTATTTGCCTCCTGAACAAGCTAATGGTAAAGGTTCAACTTTGAGAAGCGATATTTATTCTATGGGTATTCTTATGTATGAACTTTTAACTGGTGGTGTGCCTTATAAAGGTGATAATGCTGTTGAGATAGCTTTAAAGCATTTGAAGGAACCTATTCCTAGTATTAGAAAGAAATTACCTGAAATTCCTCAGTCTATAGAAAATATTATTTTGAAGAGTACTGCTAAGAATCCTCAAAATAGATATAAGGATGCTAGAGAAATGTATCAAGATATTATTACTGCTATGGATGAGAATAGGGCTAATGAGAGAAAGTATAATTATGTTTATTCTGAAAGTGATATTGAGGAAACTAAGATGTTAGATAATGCTGTTAAGGAAGTTAAGGAATCAGAAAAGTCTAGAAAAGAAGATATTATTAGATTAGATAGAGAAGAGTCTAAGAAACAAAATAAACTTTTAATTATTTTGGCTAGTATTTTTACAGGTCTTATTGTTTTGGCAGCAGCAGTAGTGTTTTTGTTACCTTATATTTCTAAGGATGAAACTAAGAAGATTCCTGATGTTTCTAACTTGAGTTCTGTTGATGCAACTAATAAGTTAGTTGAAGAAGGTTTTGAGTCTGCTTGTAGAGATAATGAAAATAATAAGATTGATTATAAGTATGAAGCAAGTGATGAGATAAAGGAAGGTTATGCTATTAAAACTACTCCTGGTGCTGGTACTTTGGCAAAGAAGGGTAGAGAGGTTTGTATAATTTTGTCTAGTGGTGATGCTTCGTTTGAGATGGAAGATTATAGCGGTAGAAATTATATTGAGGTTAAAACTTTATTAGAGGAAAGATATAAAGTTAATGTTATTGTGGAGAAACAAAAGGTTAAGGAAGATGAAAATAAGGAAGAAAATAGTGTTATAAGTACTAATCCTGCTGCTGGTGAAACAGTTAAGAATGGTTCTACTATTACTCTTTATATTCCTGAAGTGGAAGTTGTTTATCCTAATTTTGCTGATGGAAGTTTTACTGTTAGTCAGGTTGAAGAGTTTGCTAAGAAGTATAATTTGACTTTGACTATTAATGAAGAAGAAAATGGTGTTTTGGCTCCTGGAACTATTATTAGTCAAAGTAGACCAGCGGGAAATCCAGTTCAAGAAGGAGTACAGTTTAATATTACAGTTGCTAAGGCTCCTAAAATTGTGGGAGGCCCTGAGGATGATCCTAGTGAGGATGTGACTGATCCTACAACACCAAATGAAGATAATGATACTAGTGGGGACGATGATGAATAGTGTTGGGAAAATATTAAGTATTAATAAGGATTTATACGCTGTCTTGTATGAGACAAGCGTTTTTCCATGTTCTGTTAGAGGTAAACTTAGGAATAATAAACTTACTGTAGGTGATAATGTTGTTTTTTGTCAGGAGACTTTGACTATTGAGAGTGTTGAACCTAGAAAGAATACTTTAGTTAGACCTTTGATTTCTAATATAGATAAGTTATTTATTGTTGTTAGTACAAATATTCCTAAATTTAGTACTTATTTGCTTGATAAGTTTTTGGTTCTTAGTGAGGTGAATAACATTTGCCCTGTGATAATTGTAACTAAACTTGATATTTGTGATAAGGCTGAACTTAAGGAAGTAAAAACTGCTATTAAGTATTATAAGAAGTTAGGGTATAAGGTTTATACTAATAAGCAGATTCGTAAGATAAAGAAGGAAATGAAGGGGTGTGTTGTTTCTTTAGCAGGTCAAACAGGTGCTGGTAAGAGTACTTTGTTGAATCGTGTTGATAAAAATCTTAATTTGAAGACAGGTGAGGTTAGTGAGCATCTTGGTAGAGGTAAACATACTACTAGATTAGTTGAATTGATTCAGTTTGGAGATGCTTTGATTGCTGATACTCCTGGTTTTAGTTCTCTAGAGTTGGACATGAGTTTGGAACAGATTTCTAGTGGTTTTAAGGAATTTGGTTTTGATTGTAAGTATTCTAGTTGTACTCATGTTAAGAATGAAGGGTGTTCTGTTATTGATAGAGTTAATAGCGGTAAGATTTTGAAGAGTAGGTATGAGAGTTACTTGAAGTTAATTGGTAAATAATTTTTAAGGATGTGGTTAAATTGTTAGTTAGTGGATCAATTCTTTGTGATAAGCCTTTGGAGGCAATAAAATTGTATGATAAGTCAAGTATTGATTTTATTCATTTGGATATTATGGATGGAAAGTTTGTTCCTAATAAGAGTTTTACTATGTCACAAATTAATAGTTTGTGTGGTTCTGTTTCTAAGCCTTTGGATGTTCATTTGATGGTTAGTAATCCTAGTAAGTATATTGATGATTTAAGTCTGTTAAATGTTAGTTATATTACTTTTCATTATGAGGCTGTTAAGGATGCTATGAGTGTTATAAATCATATTAAGGGTAATGGCGTTAAAGTTGGTATTAGTATTAAGCCTAGTACTAGTGTAAGTGAAATTTTTCCTTTGCTTCCTTTTTTGGATATGGTTCTTATTATGAGTGTAGAACCTGGTAAAAGTGGTCAATCTTTTATGAGTAGTGTTTTGTATAAGATTGATGTTTTGAGAAAAGAGATTGTAGAGAAAGGTTATAAGACTCTTATTAGTATCGATGGGGGCATTAATGAGGATTCGGTTTCTAAAGTGGTAGGAGTGGATATAGTTGTTAGTGCTTCTTATTTACTTAGCGGGAATATTGAAGATAAACTTAAATTTTTAAGAAATTTATAGAGTAAAGACTAGAAAATGAGTTCTAGTTTTTTTTATTATGAAATATTCGTGAAATAATAAAAATATGTTTGACTATAGAATAAATGTTTGCTATAATTTATTTGTATTTAAGGAGGGTACAGTATTTATAGAAAGAACTATTGATAAAGAATAAGTTCTTATATAATATGAGAAGTGTAAAAAATAGGAGGTATTGGATGAACGAAATTAAAGAATATAATGAAACAGTATTTGAGGATATTAAACATGTTGATGAGTATGGTAATGAGTATTGGTTTGCTCGTGAATTACAAATAGTTTTAGATTATAAAAAATGGCAAAAGTTTGTAAATGTTATAGAAAATGCAAAAGCAGCTTGTGAACATAGTAAATTTATGATTGATGAGCATTTTACCCAAGTGGGTAAAACATCAAAAATGCCTAATGGTGGGGTTAAAAATATATTAGAGTATAAGTTGTCGAGGTATGCATGTTATTTAATAGTACAAAATTCTGATCCTAAAAAGGAAGTTGTCGCTTTGGGTCAAACTTACTTTGCGATACAAACAAGACGTCAGGAATTAACTGAAAAAGAATATTCTATGTTGTCTGAAGATGAAAAGAGATTTTATCAAAGAAGTTTGACTAAGAAAGGCAATTATTCTTTGAATCAAGCGGCTAAAGAATCAGGTGTTAAGAACTTTGATCAGTTTCATAATGCTGGTTATAAGGGATTATATAATGGTGAGACTGCTGATGATATTGCTAAAAGAAAAGATTTAAGATATAGAGCAGATATTTTGGATAATATGGGTAGTGAAGAATTAATTGCTAATCTATTTAGAATTTCACAAACTGAGCAAAAATTAAAAAGAGATAACGTTAGGAGTGAAGATAAGGCGAAAGAAACACATTATGAAGTTGGAAAAGAAGTGAGAAATGCTATTAAAAGACTTGGTGGAACAATGCCTGAAGATTTACCTACACCAGAAAAGTCTTTGAAAGAATTAGAAAAAGAAAAGAATTTTTAGAAAAAGATTGAAGTGGAATAGTAAGTCTGAGTTAAATTTATTAAAAAAACTAGAAAATGATTGAATCATAATTCTAGTTTTTTCTTGGATAAGGTTTAATTTCATTAGTAATTCCTAAAATGTAATCAGTACTTGTGTTATAAAATATTGCTAAATCTTTAAGTAGTTTTAATGGTATTTCTATTTTTTCAAGTTCATATTTACTGTAATTACTTTGATCAATATTAAATCTTTTTGCTAATTCTTTTTGGGTTATGTCTTTGTCTTCTCTTAAATCTCTTAATCTATTCATCTTAAACTCCTTTTTTATTATAATATAGGTATAAATTAACTATTGACAAAAAGGTAAATGTTACCTATAATTAATTTAGAACAAGGTAAAAATTACCTAACACGTAAGGGTGGAAAGGGATACATGAAAAATAAAACAATAATAGTTTCAATATTGTTATTAATTTGTACAACTATTTTAACTGGATGTGAAGATACAAAAGAAGATGGTATGCAAGTTGTAGAAAATAATGGAATGCTTAGTTACACTATTGATGGTGAGAAAACTGATATTAAGCCTTCAAAGGAAGATGGGTACATAGTTAATAAAATTATCTGTGATAATGGAACCGATATGATGTGGGATAATGATAACTGGGAAGTAGAACTTACTAAAGTCAACAGCAATGATAGATGTATGATAGATTTTACTAAAGATGTAAATGCTCCAGGCTATAGAGTTACAGTAACTTCTAATAGCCCTTCAAGTTTAGACAGTTTATCAAAAGCTACCACTGCAAATGGAACAATAAAGATTTATTCAACTTCTAAAATAGCAAATGTAACTGGATGTAATGGAGTAATAGATGGTCATAAAGTTATAATAAATAATGTTAAGTCTAATCAAACTTGTAATATAGAAATAGAAGACAAGACTCTAGCAGGGATAATTAAATCAGCATATCCACCAAAACCAGGAAGAACAGATTTTGCAAATATAGATAACAATATCCCAGGACTATATACAGGGATAGATGATCAAGGAACAACATATTACTTTAGTGGAGATGGGGCATCTATGAACAACTGGGTAAGTTTTGCAGGAAAGAAATGGAGAATCATAAGAATAAATGGAAATGGGTCAGTAAGATTACTATATGCAGGAGATGGAACATCAGCAAGTGATATGAAAAGTACATATAGTATAAATAGTAGTACATATAATCATCCAGCATATGTAGGATGGAAGTATACAGTAGGAGGAAGTTTAGCAGCAGATAGAGGAAATGGAACAAAGAGTGGAGCATATACAAAAGTAGAGACATGGTATAATGGACTTTCAAGTACAGATAAGAACTATATAGATACAGGAGCGATATATTGTAATGATAGAAATATAGGCAATGAGTATTCGTATGATACAAATGTAGAATTTAACTATGCAACATATGATAGACTAACTGCAAATAAAACTCCATCATTCAATTGTAGCAATTCAAGTGATAGATTCTATAATTTTGGGTTAATGACAGCAGATGAAATAGTATATGCTGGTGGAAAATTTGCGACAAATAGTCCAAAGGCATATTATTACTTAGCTCAGGATGGAACAAGTAGTATCACCGGAACCAGCTGGTGGTGGACAATGAGTCCATTTGGTCTTCTAAACGATGATTATGCATATGTGTATGGTGTAGATGGCTCTAATAAACCTGGGTTTTATAGTGGTCATGGTGTCCATAGAGAAGGAATTATAAGACCAGTAATCTCACTAAAATCA
Organism: Bacilli bacterium; assembly: GCA_022791215.1. Taxonomy (GTDB): domain Bacteria; phylum Bacillota_I; class Bacilli_A; order RF39; family UBA660; genus MGBC139354. The sequence continues at coordinate 9,746 of JAAVYQ010000031.1, forward strand.
AATGTATTAGTAACTGAAGGAGATGGAAGTGGAGCATCACCGTATGAAGTAAGCTTATAAAAATAAATCGGCATTTAAAATAAAACTTAAGTGCCGATATCAAACGTGCCTAGTATCGTTTAAAATTGAAAAGTAGTGAGTTCATGGTACTAGGCACAATCAATAAAGTATAAGGAGGTTTTGAAACAATGAATGAAATAAAATTTAATGAATTAATAGGAAACAATGTAAGAAAATATAGGCTAATATACAATGCTAACGGAGGAAATATGTCACAAAAAGAATTAGCAGAAAAAATAGGCGCATCAACCTCACTTATAGGAGCATTAGAAAGCAGAAAAATAAAACAAGGAATAAGTTTATACAATCTATATAAAATAAGTGAAGCATTAGAAGTACCGATGTATAAATTCTTTGAACAGTAAATAAACCAAAATAAATCAAAACGGTTTATTTTTTTCATGGTATAATAGAAATAGGTGAAAAAATTTGAAAAAAATAATTAAATATATAATAACAACAATACTAACAGGGATAATAATAATTTGCTTACTAAGTTTATATGTAAAAATAAGCACAAAAAGTAAAATATTAGAATTAAAAGATTTAAAAAAAATACAAGACATTGACTGCATAATAGTACTAGGCGCAGGAGTAAATGGAAATAGTCCAAGTAAAATGTTAAAAGATAGACTAGATGCATCATTAAAATTATATGAGAAGCAAATCGCACCCAAAATAATAATGTCAGGAGACCACAAAGAAGAAGACTACAATGAAGTAAAAGTAATGAAAACATATGCGATAGAAAATGACATACAATCAGAAAATATATTTATGGATCATGCAGGATTATCCACGTATGATAGTATCTACCGAGCAAAAGAAATATTCAAAGCTAAAAAAGTAGTAATCGTAACACAAGAATATCATCTTTACCGTGCACTTTACATTGCTGATGCACTAGGACTAGAAGCATATGGATATTCTGCTACCACTAGAAAATATTATGGAGACTTAAAAAGAGAAATAAGAGAAATACTAGCAAGAGACAAAGACATAATAAAATCTATAATAAAACCAAAACCCACCTACCTAGGCGAGACTATTCCAGTAAGTGGAGATGGAAATATAACAAACGACGAAAGTTTTGAAGGAGAAGAAAATGGACATTAAAATACAAAAAGCAAAAATAGAAGATTGTGAAAAAGCAGACAATCTATTGACCAAATTAATAATAGATGAAAAGCAATATGATGAAACAATAGATGAAAACTACGAAGTAAAATCATACTATAAAAACTTTGTAAACGATCCTAATCATTGCCTTTATCTTGCTAAGATAGAAAATGTAATTGTAGGATTCATATATGGATTTATTATTGATTACAAAACTAATGTAAATAAACTTGCAAAAATAGATGCTTTATACACAAAAGAAAAATATAGAAACATAGGAATCGGGCAAAAATTAATAGAAGAATTTATATCATGGTCTAAAGAAAACGATGTAAAAAACATCGAAATAAATGTATGTAATGCAAACGAAAATGCCAAAAGACTATATACAAAAAATAACTTCAAAACGACAAAAATAACTATGAATTTAGAAATATAACAACCATTAAAAATGAGATAACTACATTTTTCGTGCAAAACGCACGAAAAAAAGCAAAAAAAACGTGCAAAATGCACGAAAAACATAGTTATGTTGATATTTGCACTAAAATTTAGTATAATTAAATTGGTGATAAAACATGTATAGAAAAATTGAAAAAGAATTATTAAAATGGAAAGAGAATCATAAAAAGCCTTTAATGCTAATAGGCGCTAGACAAACAGGAAAAACTTATATAATAGAAGAATTTTGTAAAAAAAACTACGATTCATACTTATATTTTAACTTAGAAAAAGAATCAGACATATTATCAATATTTGAAACTACGATTATACCAGAAGAAATAATTGAAAAAATAGAAATAATAAAAAACAAAAACATTAATTTAGAAAATACCATAATATTTTTTGATGAAATCCAAGTAAGTGAACAAGCAATCACATCATTAAAATATTTTTGCGAAAGTGAAATAGATTATAAAATAATATGTGCAGGCTCACTATTAGGAGTTAAATTAAATAGGTTTCATTCATCATTCCCAGTAGGAAAAGTAAATTTTAAATATCTTTATCCATTAGACTTTGAAGAATTTCTAATAGGAATTGGAGAAACTAAATTAATTGAAGAAATAAAAAAGCATTATAAAACGAATGAAAAACTATTAAATCCAATCCATGAAAAAGCGATAGATCTTTACAAAAAATATTTAATATTAGGTGGAATGCCTGAAGTAGTGCAAGAGTTTATAGACAAAAATTACAAAATACAAGATGTAAACTTATCATTACAAGAAGACATCATAATGTCTTATTTAGCAGACATGAGTAAATACACAGAAAAAAATGAAAGTATTAAAAACATTAAAATATATAACTCAATACCGAAAGAACTTTCAAAAGAAAATAAAACCTTTAAATTCAGTTTAGTAGATGAAAACGCTAGAAAATCAAGATATGAAACAAGTTTAGAATGGCTAAAAGCAAGTTTTATGATCATAAGATGTAATCTAATAACTAAAAATGAATCACCATTTATTGCTTACACTAACGAAGAAAAATTTAAACTATATTTAAGTGACACTGGATTATTAAGAAGTTTATCAAATATAAATTATACAGAAATACTAATGGAAAAAAATATGATGTATAAAGGAGTACTAACAGAAAACTATGTTGCATGTGAATTTTTCTCAAAATTTAAAGAAATAAACTATTACACATTTAATAAATATGAAATAGATTTTATAATAAAAATAAACGATGATATTATTCCAGTAGAAGTAAAATCGGGAAATAGAACCAAACATACCAGCCTAAATGAATACATAAAAAAATATTCTCCAAAATATAGTATTTTAATATCAGAAAAAAACTTTGGATTTGAAAACAATATAAAGTCAGTTCCCTTATATGCAGTATTTTGTATTAATAATGATAAAGAGAACACCATTTAACTTATTAAAATACTTAAATTGAATTAAATTCCACAAAACATAGAAAAAACAGGAGTAAAAATGAACATAGATAACATAGTAAACGAATTATTAATAAAAATACCATATTCAAAAAAATATCAAGACATAAGAAACAAAATAAAAAAAGCATTAGAAGAAGAATATAAAAAATATATAGAAAAAAATAATCATCTAACTACGATAACAATAATACTAAAAAAATATGGCACATTAGAAAAAGCAGCCTTATTAGCCGGATACAACCAAGACGAAATATATAGATGGAAGCAAGAAGAAAACATAACAAACTATGATACATTCAAAAAAATATTTAAAAAAGAAAAAAGAAACATAAATCTATTCAGTATATTTATAATAATAACAATAACATACATAATATCCTCAATAATATACACATCAATAAAAAACATAATAATCGCAATAATACCATTCATACTCGCGAGCATATATTTAAAAAAAATAATAACAAATGTGAAAAAAACATACAATTATTCATTTGAAGCATACGATGAAATACAACAAATAGAAGACAAATATCACAAAAAAGAAATAAACGCTATACTACTAGGAATCGCGACATTTAGTATAACACTAACAATAATACTTATAACAAATACAAGAAAAGCTGAAATAATTAGTAGAATAATGTCAAACATAACAATAATAGAAATAATACTAATATGCATAATAAAAAACATAATAATAAACAAAACACTAAAACAAAAAATAGAAAACAATTATGAAAAAGAATACAAAAAACAATTAAAAAAACTAACAATATTTTCCATAATATATTGGGGAATATCGTTAATAACAACATACCTACTAAAAAACAAAATGAGGTTAATAATCCTAGCAATATTCATAGCCTTATACATGACCATCTATGTAATATACATCATAAAAGCGCGCAAAAAAATAGTAAGAAAAAACATAACCATCAACAAAAAAAGAATCCTAATAACAACCATATTAATAATAGGAATAAGCTTCTATCAAATAATGAAATTAGATTCATGGATACTCCAGCCATACATAAATTCCGTTAAAACAGTAAACACAGAACATCTAGACATAAAATACGATGATGCGACTGGAACATATACAATATATACAAACAAAGAAGACTTTAAAATACTACAACTGACGGACATACATCTAGGAGGCAGTAACTTCACATACATGAAAGACATCAAAGCATTGCACAGCGTATATAGACTAATAGAAACGACAAAGCCAGACCTAGTAATAGTAACAGGAGACCTAGTCTTTCCACTTGGAGTAATGTCCATGTCTTTCAACAATAGTGCGCCGATAATGCAATTCGCATCATACATGAGAAACATAGGCGTACCATGGGTATTTGCATATGGAAACCATGACACAGAATCACTCGCAACACTTACAAAAAAAGAAGTAGACGAATTATTCAAAATGCTATCATACAAAAACTCAAAAAATCTATTATACCCATACAAACAACCCAACATAACAGGAAGAAACAACCAAATGATAGAAATAAGAAAAGAGAATGACGAGTTAATACAAGCACTATTCATAATGGACTCAAACTCATATTACGAAGACGTAATGAACAACTACGATTACATTCATGATGACCAAGTAGAATGGTATAAAAAACAAATAATAAAACTAACAGAAAAAGAAGAAAAAAACGTAGACTCAATGATCTTCTTTCATATGCCAATAAACGAATATCAAACTGCATACGACTTATACAAACAAAACAGTAAAGAAGTAGAATATTACTATGGAGAAATAGAAGAAGAAAACGAAAACATAAGTGACTCAAAATATCACAGTAAACTATTTGAAACAGCAGTAGAACTAGGAAGTACAAAAGCTATATTTTGTGGACACGATCACTTAAACAACATCTCATTAACATACAAAGGAATAAGACTAACATATGGACTAAGCATAGACTACCTAGCATACCCAGGAATAGAAGAAAAAACAAACCAAAGAGGCGGGACACTAATAACAATACACGAAGACAAAACCTTTGAAATAACTCCAATAAAACTTAAAAATTTACCACTAGAAAAAACAATAAAAATAAGTAAAGAAAAAGTAAAATAAAAACCAAACTATAGAAAACCAAACTAAATACTGATACTATAAAATAGAAAATAGAAAGGAATCAATCAAAAAAAGATTGATTAAAAGAGATGTTTTTATGAGGAAAAAGAAAAAAAGGAAACTCACAAAAAACTTTAAAATACTGCTTGTAACAATTATAATAATAACAGGATTCATATATTTTAACAAAACTGAAAAAGAAGAAATATTAATAAAAGCAGAAAACCCAAAAAGCAAAACAACCGAAGAAGCGCACATAATAGACAACATAAAAACATACAAACAATTTCCAGAATATCCTACTGGATGTGAAAGTGTATCACTTCATATCTTTCTAGATCACTATGGAATAAAAGTAGATGTAGAAGAAATAATAGAAAAATTGCCAAAAGGAAACATACCGTATGAAGAAGATGGAGAATTATATGGTGCTAATCCTGAAGAAAAATTCATAGGAAGTCCATACAACGAATATTCCTTTGGAGTATATGAAAAACCTATAAAAACACTTGCCAACAAATTTAAAAAAGGAGCAAAAAGTGAAAAAGGAATAAGTATAGACAAAGTAAAAAATATCCTAAAAAGTGAAAACCCATTAATAGTATGGACACGAATAGAAGAGACGCTAACTAAAATAGAATACGTTGACAGTTGGAAAAGTGAAGAAGATGGAAAAACAATTCAATGGCCGAAAGGAGAACATGCAGTAGTATTATATGGATATGATAAAGATTATTACTACATATCAAATCCATACAATGGAGAAAAATATCCAATAAAAAAAGAAATATTTGAACATAACTTCAAAGCCTTAGGGAGCAGGATAGTATATTACGAATAAAAACTATAAAATCACTTTCTTGTTGAATAATTGCGAAAAACAGTTATAATATGACATAAGGAGTGGTTGAATAAAATGAAAGAACCGATTGAATTTAAAATTATACGAACAATAACAAAACTAGAAGAAAACAACTTTGACATGACAAAATACACAAAAGAATTAAAAGAACAAGAAACATTAGAAGACTATGAAGAATTATATAACGAATTAACACCATATCTAGAATGCTTCAAAGCCATAACTATGCTAAAAAGTATAGAAAGAAAATTGACTGAAATAGAAAAAATACAAATAGAAGAAGAAACTAAACGTTTTCCTAAAGAAAAAGTCAAATACACATTAGAAGATATAATAGAAGAAATGCTTAATGCGATAGAAATCATTAGAAAAAACCGAGCAACATTTGAAGAAAACAAAGAACATGAGCAAATAGAAAAACAGTTTTACACGCTAATATATAAATTAATAACGCTAGAAATAATAGAAAATTTAGACAGTAAAATACTAGATGCAGTATTAGAAGAAGAAAAAGATGCAATAAAAATAAGTGAACACGTATATGTCAAAGAAATTCCATATATAGAAGCACACAAAACAGTATATCAAGAAGAGTACGTTAAAGCATTAGAATTAAAAATAGAAGAAGATAACAAAAAAGGGAACTTAAATTTATTAGATAAAGAAATAATACTGATAATAAACAATATTCAGTACAATAAAGAAATCTTGGTATCAATAAAAGAAAAACAAAAAGAAATAGAATCAAATCAAGAATTACCATCAGTAGAAATTAGAAAAGCAGATAGAAAAGTAAGAAACTATTTATGCGAACAAAAAAGCATGAAAGCCATACTATCTAAAACGAACAAGCAAATAAAAAGAAGAGTCTTTGCACTAATCGCATCAGTAGGAATATTAGCAAGTATAAGTACATTCGCCATGAAAAAATTAGAAGGTCTATATACGAACTATGAAACAACGAAAACGATCATAACAAAAGACGGAGAAGAAGTAACGGTCAATGAATCAAAAGACAAATTTAATATGGAAAAACTTGATGATGATGAAAAAATAATAATGCAAGTACATTACGATAGTTTTGAAACATCTACAGGATATAAGCACTACATGGAAGAATTTATATTACCAGAAGGCGAAACAAAAGAAATAAAAGAATATTTAGATGCTCCTACATCTGAACTAACATTAAAATCTTCACAATTATTGAATCAAGCAGGTCAAAGTGAAAGAAAGATAATAATAAAAGAACAAAATTTAGATGAACCGATAACAGAAATAGACATTAAAATATGCCTGTCACTTTTGATATTAATTGTAAATTTAGTGATAAATCAAGCTCCATATATGCCATTAGATTCTTTATTTGAAATAATAAGATTAATCAAAAGCAAAAAAGAAGACAAAGAGCAATTTAAACCTATGATAGACCAAATTGAAAGTTACATAAAAGACATAACAGAATCATTAACAGTATCTGAAGAAAACTTAAAAAAATATAATCGAATAAAAGAAGTAGCAGAAGTACTAGAAATAGACTTTAAAGAAAATCCTGAATTTGAAACACTAGAAAAAACAATAGAAGAAACAAACAACAAAATAAGAAAACTAGAAATGAATAATTAATAAAAAAACAAAAACACTTAAAACAAAAAGTGTTTTTAATTTGTGTAAATTTAGTGAAACAAAGAACTTACTATTGAAAAAACAAACAATAAGTAATAAAATAAATAACTATTGAATTTAAATAATTGGAGGGAGTAAAAAATGAAAAAAATAACAAATTTTATAATAAACAAAAGACATGCAATATTGATAATATATATAATACTAACAATAATATCATGCATACTAGCCACAAAAGTAGAAATAAATAGTGACTTAACAAAATACTTACCAGAAACATCAACAACAAGAATTGGAACAAAAATAATGAACGAAGAATTCAAAAACATAGAAATGCCTTCAACATTAAAAATAATGTTCCAAGACTTAAAAACAGAAGAAAAAGAAACCATATTAGAAGAATTAAAAAACATAAAAGGAATAACAAATGTAGAATATGACGAAACTGAGAAACATAACAAAGATGGGTACACACTATACACAATAAACACAGATGCAGCAAGTGATAGTCAAACTGCAAAGAAGATATATGAAGAAATCTTAGAAAAATATAAAGACTACGAAATAAATACAAGTGGAAGTATCAAAACAAGCAACACAGAAATATTACCAACATGGATAATGATCACATCAATAAGTTGTGCAATAATAATACTAATAATAATGTGTGATTCATACCTAGAACCGTTTTTATTCCTAATAACCATACTAATCGCAGTCATCCTAAATGCAGGAACAAACATAATATTTGACTCAATATCAGAAATAACAAACTCAATATCTGCAATACTAGTAATGGCACTATCAATGGACTACTCAATAATGCTAATAAATAGATATAGAAGTGAAAAAACCATAGAAAAAAATGATATAGAAGCGATGAAAAACGCATTATACCATTCATTCCAATCAATAACAAGCAGTTCACTAACAACAATAGTGGGACTAATCACACTAATATTTATGAGTTTCACAATTGGAAGAGACCTAGGCTTAGTACTAGCAAAAGGAGTATTCCTAAGTTTAATATCAATATTCATATGCTTACCTACACTAATACTAACATTTGACAAATGGATAACAAAAACAGAAAAGAAAACAATCAACATAAAATTAAAAACACTAGGAAAAATCAGTTACAAAATAAAAACTCCAATCACCATATTATTCATAATACTATTTATTGGAAGCGTACTATTAAAAGGAAACTTAGAAATATTATACACATCACCTGAAAACGATAAAATAGAAGAAATATTTGGAAATAATAACCAACTTGCGATAATATACAAAAACGACTTTGAAGAAAAAATAACAAACTACATAAACAATAAAGAACAAAACGAAAAAATAACAAACATACAAGGATATGGAAACACACTAAACTACCCATTAAAATACAA
>JAAVYQ010000001.1 GCA_022791215.1 Bacilli bacterium
AGTAATCATAAATTGGTATATCAATATTTATTTCTCTTATAGTTAATATTATGTTTCTTAGTTCTTCTAAATATTTTTTGTACAATTCATTATTTTCTAATTTTTTATAAAGTGGATACGAGAGTCCTATAATTTTTTCAGGTTTTATTTCTCTAAACTCTTGATATTCATTAAAATAAGGGCTAGTTCTACCTCTATATTTCGTGTTTCTTAATAAATTTTTTAATGTACTATATTTTCCACACTTGATTGGATTTATGTCATGAATTATAAAGCTTAGATATTTTTCGATGAATATTAAAAACACTTTATTATATTTTTCTATGTCTTTAGTTAAAGATATATAATATTTTCCGTTGTTGCAATATTTTCCACTTCTTTTTAATAATTTATTACACTTTATACCTTCTTTTAAAATACTAATTAATGATTCGTCATTCATGCTAAGTGTTTCAGAATGCCCTATTTTTATTAAACTATGGTAGTACCATTCCAAGTTTCTAATTGCTGGTGTCTCTACTTTTTCTATAAGTTTATTTATATTCAATTTTTCTTCCATGTCTATTTGTACTCCTTTTTTCTCTTGAACCATTGCTTATATAATATCATTTATGTATTTTTGTGTCAAACATTTTTTCGCAATTTTAAAACTAGTTTTTACACTAGTTAATTTATATATTCTTGTAGTCCTAAGTTTTCTAAATCTTTGTTTTCTATTATTCCAACATTTTTTGCATATTTCACACATTTTGATATAAATTCTTTATCGTTTGTGGCTATTACTTTTTTTGCAAGTTCATTTAATTTTAAATCTTCTTTTACTGCACTTACTAATTCAACTATATAGTAATCGTCTCTTACTTCAATAAAGTAATCTTCTATTGTCGTAAAGTCTTTATTTTTTCTATTGTAGTTAAATGCTAATCTCCACAAGGCTTCTCTTTTATCTTTTTTTATTCCAACTTTTACTAATTCTTCAAATTCTTTTTGTTCAAGTACTGGTGGGAATGGAGCATATATGTATTTTGTAATAAATTCTAAAAGTTCTTCATCATTCATAGCACTTGCATATTTGCTTACTAATTCATTTTGAGTCATTAGTTTAAATAATGTTTTATATAATTTCCCTCCATCTTTTGTTTTTTCTTTTTCTTTAAGTAAACTATTATATTGTTTTTTTAATTTTTCTTCCACTTTTGGCTCTAAATCGCTTTTTTCAAGTGCTTCTTTTAGTTTATTTGCAAATCTTTCTGCTTGTTCTTTTCTTTTAATTTCTATTTCATCGATTTCGTTTGGTATTGTTTCTATAATGTTTTCTACTTCTTTTATTAGTTCTTTTATTTTTTCTTCTTCATTTTTATCATATTTTTTTGTATCTATAAGTTTTAATTCTTCTAATAATTTTGTAGCATTTATAAATTTATTTATGTATTTATACATTAAATTTACTAAGTCCATATTTTTTTTCCTCTTTCTTTTATTTTTCTCTTTGTAGGTTGTATGTGTAGAATATTAATTCTATTATTAGTTTTTTTGTTTCTTTGTCTAATTTTATAAATTTGTGTGATATTTTAATTAGATTTTTTACTTTTGTTAATTTCATTGTGTCACTTATGTTTTCATCTTCTAGTATTTTAAATAATTTGTTTGTTCCGTTTAGTAATTGTTCATCTTTGTGTGAGTTTATAAATTTTAGTATGTTTTTTTCTATGGTTTTACTTTTTTCTGATAGTTCACTTTTTTCAATGCTTGTTTCGTTTGTTTGCCATGTATATAGGTCATGTGCTAGAATTCCTTTTTTCTTTGATTTGACTACTTTATAATTGTCATTGTGTAATAGCACTCCTACTATGCTATGGTTCGGTACTATGTGTATGTATTTTTTCTTTATTGTTTTGTATTTTAGCGTTTTGTATTCTTTTGTTCTTAGTCCTGGTCCGTCATTGTTGTATATTTTTTGTATTTTAAATTTTTTGTAAAATGAAGTGAACATTCCAGCGATGAGTGCAAGATTTCCTCCTTTTGAGTGTCCACATATTATTACTTTGGGACCATTTATTTTAATGTTCTTTTTTACATATTTTATTGCTTCTATATGCGATGGAATTGGAAATGTGCTCGCGATGAATAAATCTTCTTTCCATCCACTTATCAGTTCGTCTGTCCCTTCAAATGCTATTACTTTTAGCTTTTTTGATATGTTGTATGTTATTACCCCAAATTGCATTTCCTTATTACTTAAGTATTCATAGTTTGATAATATTACGTTTCTATATCTTTCTGTATGAATTACTATTTCTAATAGTTTGTATGCTCGCTTTTGCGCGATTCCTGTGTGGGCAACTTTTTTGTATGAGTTCGTTTTTAGATAATACATTCCTATTTCTTTTATGGTATGCGTGTTTTCTTTTACTTTTGTTTTTCCATAGTCTAGGTACGTCAACAAACTAAATACTAAATTGTCTAAGTCGTTAAATTCTAGTTCTTCATATGTGTATTTTCCATATTTTTTTACGTAATCATATATATTTGTCATTTTTGTTTCTCTTTTCTTTTTACTAATAAATTTGGATATGCAGTTTTTATATGTCTATATAGTATGTTATTGTTGTTTAACCATTCTTTAATTTTTTCTTTGATTTTTTCTGTGTTATCCGTCTGCTGCTTCTTTATTTCACTTTTGATTTTGCTCATTATTTTGAATGATGCGATATTGTCTATAATGTACAGTATTAGTAATATTATCGCTAAGTTTACACTTATGGTCGGATCTAGTTTGTCAACTATTTTTATTACTATTGGATGTATTATGTATATTATGGTTGTTCCTAGTATTCCAAATGGAACCATTGTTTCTAGGCATATTCTTCCATTTATGTTATATTTTCTTTTTGAGTAGTCCCACCATCTTGCTTTGAAGAGTTTTTCCATAATGTATGATGTAAAGTATTCTAATATTGAACATATTAGTATCGATTTTAAAAATACTGATAGTATGTCTTTTGTGTTTCTTCCGATTAGTATTATTATTCCTAGTACTCCATATCCATATATTGGACATATTGGTCCGATTAGAAATCCTCGGTTTATAAATTTCTTCTTTTCAAATATTTTACATGTTACTTCCATTATCCATCCCGCGAATGAATAGATTATGAAGTATAAAAAATATTTTGTTATTACTTCCATCTTTTCCCTTTCTATAGCCTTTTATGGCTTCTATTTCTTTTTAATACTTTAATTTGTTACATTTGTAGAAAAATAAATACCACTTTATTTACTATATATTATATCAAAAAGCACAAAAATACAATAGTTTTTCAAGTGTTGTTACTTTTTTATTTTAGATATCTAAATTATTTTCAAATTATAGATTTTATGTTAATTTTGTAATATAATAACAACTATTATTTTAAGAAGGTGAATACGTTAATGAGTATATTTGATAAATTTAGGAATCTTTTAAAAAAAGAGGTATCATCACATGAAATTATTTCTTTTAATCAATTAGTTTCTATTCCATCAAGAGAGTATTTTAGAGAAAATCAAGAAATTCTTATTCAGATTGATGCTTTTAAGGATGAATATAAAAAGTTGTTATCTCAGTTTAAGTATTTGACAAGTTTAGATATTAATTCTAAGAATCTAACCAATAACATTAATACTAATACTGAGTTACTTTTAAATATTTTTATGACTTCTGATGAAGTAAAACGTTATACTGTTGATGATAAAATTAAATATTTTATTAATATTAATAAACTTGATTTGTACGGAAATGCAATTTCTAATTTAGAAATTGAAGTAATTGCTAGGCTTATTGCTTTGAATGAGTTATTTAATGAAAGAATGACTTTTATTTCCCGCAACAAAAAGAATGCTTTAGTAAATGAAATGAATAATTTGTCTGGTACTATGCTTCTTATTTCAAACAAGAAATTAGCTATCGAATTGGAGAAAAAACGCTACTTAGAGACTGCTTTTTATATGGTGAAAAAGATTGTTAAGTTTGATGAGGAAAAAGAGTTAGTTTCTAAAAAGAGAACTTTTCTTCTTAATTTGGTAAGAATTTTATTTCCTGAAAGTAATTTTCAAATTCGTGAGAATAGTGAACATATTTTTATCGATATGGCTTACTTAGAAATGATGATTGAGACATACGTTTTTAATCATAAAAATGAAGCAGATATTTTGAAAAGACAACTAAATGTTATCAGCGATAGTGAAATATCTTATAAGGATAAAGATAATATTCTTTCTTCATTAAGATTGTTAGAATATAAGTTTCTTGCTTTTTATATGTATGGTAGAGAATATATTGCAATTGAAGATTTGATGCAACTATATTTAGTAAAGTTTAATGTTCTTGTATTGTGTGAAAATGGTATTTGTGAAACTTTTGTTGATGCTAATACTAATGATATTGAGTTTGATTGTTACAAAGGTATTGTTGAAAGAGAAATTGAATGTTTTATTAAGGGTCAAGATGAAATAATTGATCCTAAAATTATTAAAGTGATTATAAATATTTTAAAAAATGGAGAACAAACGTTGGATGCTGAAAAAATATTAAATAGTAAATATTTATTAAATGTTTTATTGTCTATGAGTCAAAAAAAGGATTTAATTAATTTGTTAAAGAACTTTAAAGTCAAGAAAGAAAAAAATGACTATTTTGATTTTTGTGAGGAAATATTTGAGTGGGAAGAGGAAATACCTTTAGAGACAATTTATCGATTGATGTTATCTCAAAATATTGGTTATGATGCAGAACTATATGAATGTCTACAGTCTGATATTTATCCAGATAAAGATTATTATTTTTTACCAGTTGGTTTAAAAGGTATTAACTATTGTATAGAAGTGTCAGTGGAACAACATGTATTACATACAACAACATTTTTAGTTATTCAAAAAATGAGAAAATTAGTTGATAGTAAATATGTTGTTTGTCCTTCTACTTTGGTTTATATAAAAAATGGGGATGAGTTTTTTAAATCTTCTAATATTAAAATATTATTTTATGAAGGTTTAGAAATTAGTCCTCATGATATTAAAGATTTAAATGTAATTGAAAGAGATAAAAATAAAATAACTATTTATAACCATGAAACTAATGTATTAGTGACGTCTGATTTAAACTGTCATATTAATGGAAAATGGGGAGCATTTTGCGCTGCTGGGTTAATAACAAATATTCTAAATCGAAACTTTTTTATTGAAGAATATAATACTTATGATTATGCTGATTTACCATTTAATTTATCATCATCAGAAAAAGGTAAAAACGCTATCAAGGCAAGAAGAAATGATGAAACGAGGACTTTTTCTCGTGCTTATGTTGATGTTTCTACAAAATTTGGAGATTTTTGTTTACACATTGAAGAAAAATCTAAAAATCAATATGACCCATATATTTTATTATC
>JAAVYQ010000032.1 GCA_022791215.1 Bacilli bacterium
AACTGATCATTAGAAATTTTAAAGTTTATAGATGTATTTTCACATTCTTTTTTGTTGTGTAAGTAATTTATTAATTTGTGTATGGAATTGATAATTTTTTCATCGTATAAAATTCCATTGGTAAATATGTTAACATGTTTCGTAATGTTGATATTTTTTTCAATTATTTTGTTAATGATATATTCAAAAATATTAGGAACTAAAGTTGGCTCTCCACCTGTAATGACTAAATGTGTCATTTCTTTGATTTGACATTCGGAATTATCTAATACTTTGTTAACAATTTCTTTACTCATGTCGACATTTTGCATTTGTCCTTTACAACAATGTAGGCATTTTTGATTGCATTTTCTTGTTACTTGAAATGCTAGTATTTCTAAGTTTATATTTTTCATTTTTTCTTTTGCCTTGTATCAGTAAATTATATCATAGTTTGTTTTGTTTTCTCATTTAAAAAGTTAGAAACTTTTTATTTTTCTAACTTTCATTTATTTCTCTTCTAATTTTTCTATTACTAGTTCGGCTGTTTTTATTACTTTTTGTTTTAGATTATTAGCAGTTTTTTCTAATGTTTCATCACTTTTTTCTTTTGCCATTTTTACTAACTCTTCTGCTTTTTCTTTTAATTCTTGTGATTTTTTCTTTGCTATGTTTAATACTTTCTCTTTGTCTAATGATTTTATTTCACTTTCTATGTGTTTTACTCTTTTTTTGAATTCGTCTTGATATTCTTTTGATGTTAGTGTTTTTACTTTGTTTGATATTTCTTGTCTTGTTTCTTTTCCACTTTTAGGTGCGAATAGAACTCCAAGTCCAACTCCTATTGCAGCACCTACTGCTACTTTTCCTAATCCTTTTTTCTTTTTGGTTTCTTTTTCTTTCATTTTCTCTTCCTTCCTTATGTTAAGTTTATATTATTATTTTGGTTTTATCAATATGTCTTTCTTTTATTTTTTCTACTTTACGTTAAGTTTATTTTTCTTTACGCGATTGTTCTTTGACGTTTTGTTATTATATTAGTTATTATGATAAATATTATAGTGAATATGAATAGTATTATCATGTTAGTTATTATTGGTTTTATTGTTTCTATTGTTATGTTTTCTAGTATACTTATTTCTTCGTTTGTTTTTATGTACCAATATGATGGTAGGATGTGTGCGATTTTTGTTACAAAGTTTGGTAGGTATTCTATTGGTACGAATGATCCACATAGGAAACTTGATCCTAGCGCGATTACATTTACTATTCCACTTATTGCTTCTTTGTTGTTTGTTAGTTTTCCTATTAGGAATGATATCGTTATGACTGTTATTGTAAATACGAATAGGTTTATTATGTATAAGAGTCCATGACTGCTGATCATAGTGTCTCCGACTAGAATGAAACTTATTATTATGTAAATTATACATAGTGTGAATGCAAATATGCTGTTTGATAATATTAGTTTTCTATTTAGTTTTTTATAGTTCGTACTACTGATTATTGTCCTTTTTCTTATTGTTTCATTGTTGAATACTGTCATTATAAGGCATATTATAAATATTGAGCCTGCTAGCATTGTGTAGTTTGAGAAGTTGAAGAATGTTTTTGCTTTTGTTAGGCTATTATTGTCTAAGGAACTTGCTATTTCAACTTCAGTGTTGGTTTTTAGTGTTTCTTCTATTTTTTCAATATATTCTTCTTCGTTATTTATATGGCTTCTGTATGTTTTCGCTACTTCTATATATTTTGATAACAGGTTGTTCGCTACTTGTGATGGGTAGTCTTCTGTTGTTTTTATTTCAATGTTTGGATTTGTTCCTTTTAGAAAGTCTTTTCTAAAGTTTTTTGGTATGTATATTATGTAGTTTACGTCTCTATATAATAAAGCATCTGCGATTTTGTCTTCTTCGTTTTCTATTTCTTTTATATTTGAATTGTTACTTATGTATTCTATTAAACTTTTTGTTATACCTTCGTTTTCGTCATTGTTAATTATTAGTATGTCAGGTTTTGTTGATGTGAAATCAGTTCCTACTTCTTTTGTTTCCATATTGAGTATTCCAAATATTATTAGCATCACTGTGTATAGTATTACTGTGAATTTACTGCTTAATAGTACTTTTATGTATGTTTTAAATACTGTCATAGCTTTGCCTCCTTAGTGTAAGGTATGATATTAGGAGAAGTGTTGCCGAGAATGCTAGTAAACTTATTATGTTATTTGTGTATCTTTCTAGTCCTTCATAATAGTATAATGAGTAGAATCCGTCCGTGATCATTGCTGCTGGGTTTATTTTGTTTATTATTCCTATGTTTTTATCTATTGTGTATTTCATTGTTATTCCCATCATTCCTGACAGGAAGCATCCAAACATCGTTGTTCCTATTATTATTCCTATTTTTGTGTTTTCGTTTGTTTTTATTATTACACTTGTCAGCGTTCCTAGTGATAGGCCTGCTAATGTTCCAACTAGTGTTAGTGTTATTACTCGTGTTATCGATGTGCCAAAGTCTATTTTTAGTATGCATGTTATAAATATTAGTAGTATTCCAAGTCCTATCATTGATACTATGTAACTTGATAGTAAACTGCTTATTATTAATTTTCCTTTGTTTATGCTACTTACTGATACTCTTTTCCCATTACTTGACATGTTTGCTAGACATTTGTTTATCATATACATTGCTAATGTTCCACTGTATAAGCATGTCATTGCTATTAAGGTGTAAAATTCTATGACTGTGTAACTTAGTTTTGTTTTTGTGATATCTTTTATGTTACTGGTGTTCGTTGTTTCTAATACTTCTTTTATTGTATCATTGTATATTTCTTCTATAGTTTTTCCATTATTTTTTTCTAGTTCTATTTTTATTAGATTTTCTATGGTTTTTGATTTTTCTTCTATTTTATCTATTACTTGTTTGAGTATAGTTTCACTTGTTCCGTTTTTCTTTATTACTATTTTAGGTGTTTTTGTTAGTATTAGGTATCCTACTATTTCTTTTTGGTTTAGTAGTTCTGCTGCATCTTTTTCTTTTTTAACGTATGTTGTAGTAAATATGTTGTCTTTTTTTGTGTCTTCACTTAATGTTTTTATCGTTTGTTTATATATCTCGTTTTTTTCCAATTCTTCGTTTTCTATTACTGCGATTGGTATACTTTTAAAGTTTTCACTTTTTTCTATGTTCGAGAACGCTAGATAAAAGAATGTTCCTAATATTATTGGGAAGGCAAATGTCCAAAATATTAAGGGTTTGTTTTTGAATAGTATTTTTAGTGAGTATTTTAAGTTGTGCGTAAACATTAGTCTCTTAGTTCCTTACCAGTTAGTTCTAGGAATACGTCGTTTAGCGTTGGACGTTCGGAGAATATTTTGTTATATTTTATGCCTTCTTTTTTTAGATAGTCTATTAGTTCTTGTAAGTTGTTTTTTCCTTTTCTGTATATTACTATTAGTGCACTTTCTGTGTATGTTACGTTTTCTACATTTTTAAAGTCTAGTATTTCTTTTACTATTTTCTCTTCTAAATTTGTTACTTCTACTGTTACTTTTTCTTCTATTTTTGCTAGTTCTTTTAGTTCGTCTATTGTTCCACTTGCGATTACTTTGCCTTTGTCTATTATTATTACTCGGTCACATAGAATTTCTACTTCTTCCATGTAGTGTGTAGTGTATATGATCGTTGCCCCTAGGTCTCTTAGTTTTTTGATTCCATTTAATATGTTATTTCTACTTTGTGGATCTACTGCTACTGTGGGTTCGTCTAGTATTATTAATTCCGGTTTGTGTGCAATTCCACATGCTATGTTGAGTCTTCTTAATAGCCCTCCTGATAGTTGTTTTGGTAAGAATTTTTTGAATTCTTCTAGTCCAACTAATTCTATCGCTTCTTGTACATATGCTTTTCTTGTGTTTTTGTCGGTTATGTATAGTCCACAAAAATAGTCTATGTTATCATATACTGTTAGTTCTTCAAA
Organism: Bacilli bacterium; assembly: GCA_022791215.1. GTDB lineage: Bacteria > Bacillota_I > Bacilli_A > RF39 > UBA660 > MGBC139354. Next base: position 3,965 of record JAAVYQ010000032.1, read on the forward strand.
TACTGCTACGTCTTGGAATACTACTCCTATTTTTCTTTTGATTTCATAGGCTCCTGGTGTCATTTTTTCGTTAAATATTGTTATTGTTCCTTCTTGGTAGTTTAGTAGTGATAGTATACAGTTAATTGTCGTTGATTTTCCACTTCCATTTGGGCCTAGCAATCCTAATATTTCTCCTTTTTCTACTTCAAATGTTAGGTTGTTTACTGCTTTGAGGTTTTTATATTGTTTTGTTAAATTTTTTACTTCTATTATTTTTTTCATTTTTCTCCTTTTTGTAATTTGTATCCTTTTATCATTTCTATTACTGTTTTGCTTAGTAGTTCTTCTATTTCTTTTTTTGAAAATTTTATGGTTCTTGTCGCTAGTAAGCACGCGATTCCATGTGTAAATATCCATACTTTTTTGTGAAATTCTTTTTGCTCCTCATATGTTAGTCCAGTGAGTTTCATTCCAGCATTTATTATGTAATCTATCGGTATTCCCGAGGCAAAGAAGTTTTCAAAGTTTAGGTTGGTTTCTTTCATAAAGATCATTTTAAAGTATTCACTATGTTCTGCTGCAAATTTTATGTATGCTAGTCCTATTTGTTTGTATGATTGCGTTTCTATCTTTGCTGCATCTTCTAATGTTTTTGTATATTGTTCGTAAATGTTATTATATATTTCTTTGTTTAGTTCTTCCATACTTGTAAAGTTATGGAAGATTGGTTGGACTGAACAACCAAGGGCTTTGGCTAGATTTCTAGCATTCAGTTTGTTTTCTCCTTCTGTTTCTATTATGTGTAGTGATGTTTTTAGTATGTCTTCTTTACTATATTTCTTTTGTGGTGGCATTTTTCTCCTTTCTATTACAATCGTTATGTAACATATGTTATTATACAACTTTGAAAAAAAGATGTAAATATTTTATATACCAAGTTTTAATGTTTCTTCTATTTGAGTGTCATATTCTTCTTTTGTTATTGGCATTCCATATATACATCTTTCTTGAATATTATATTCGCTAAAGTTTAATGCTTTAAATATGTCTTCTCTTTTTATGAGTTTATAAAATTCTTCTAATGGACAACTAGGAAGGTCATAAATTTCTAGTAATAAGTAGCAATAAAATTCTCTTAATTCTTCTTTTTCTTTTAAGTATTCTTCATATACTTTGTCAAATATTTCTAATGTTATTTGTCTTGATATTATTTCTGCTTCTCTTTCTGTTGGAAATAATATACCTTCTTTTTTATATAATGTTTGTGCTTGTATTTTCTCTTGTATACTTGGAGAATTATTTGGATTTAGTGAAATGTTTCCTTGAATTACTAATTTAGAGTGAAGCCTACATATTTCATGTGTTTTTAATTCTTTTCTTTTTTGTAGGTATTTTTGTTGTATTATATGTATTATCTCATGTAATATTGATGCATAGTATTCATATGTTATTGTTCTTGGACTAATGTTTATTTCAAAATTTTTTAGATTTTTTGTACCTGCAGTTTCATCTAAATATATGCTTGTTCCTTGTTGCATTGCTACTGCTTTATATTTTGATAAGTCTGCAGTTGTTATATTAGTTAAGTAAGTTTCTAAGTTTAATTCTTTTTTTATTACATCTTTTAATTTTTCTAGATAACTTTTATTTTTTAGTGCTTTTATGTAGAAGTTATCTTCTATTAGTTCTATGACTTTGTTAGTAAACATTTTTCTCCCCCTTAATTTTATTTTGTATTATATCATTTCGTCCATTAAATATCTAGTTGCTTTTTTCGCTTGTGAGTATTCATCTTTGTGTTTTATTTTATAAGTTTTTCCATTTTTTATAAAATTACTTCCTGTTTGGTGAAAGTCAAAGTCTACTTTGCAATTTTTACAATCTTTATATATTTGTTTTACCCATTCAAAATTGCATGGTCTAGCATTTTCATATGATTCTCCACTTACTGATATTAAATTTATTTTTCCTTCTTTTAGGTATGGTTTAAAGTCAATGTATTCTAATAGTGGTGATGCAAATATGTTTTTCTTTTTTGCTTTTATTTCTAGTAGTATTGGCATTCTAATTTTAGTTTTTTCTTGATTTTCACATGTTACGGCAATTGTGACATTGTCGTACCCTTCTTCCCAGTCTTTGGGTATGCAGTCATTGAATCTTTCTATTCTTTTTGTGCATATTAGGAAGTTTATGTCTGATCTTTGTTTTATTATTTCCCATACTTCTTCTCTCCATATGTCCGCTTCTTCTAGAAAGAAGTCAGATGTAAAGCAAACGGCTAATTCACTTTTGCTCGGTATTTTGTAGTTTCCTTTTTTGTCTTTTTTTATTGGTAAGTTAAAATTAGTTTTTGATTTAGTTATTTTACTAGTGTCTATCTGCCTTTTTGAGTCAAGGTAGTATACATAACAGTTCAGGCAACCTGGACTACATTTATGGCATCCGTGCCATGGATTCCAAAGTAATTTGTTCATTTTATTATCCTTCTTCTTTTTTTGATATTTTGTCTATGTATATGTCATAGTCTTTTTGACTTTCTTCTTCTATTGCGCGTTTTATTTCTTCTTTTGTGTTTTCTCCAAATCCTGAGAATGTTTTTTCTCCTATTATTGTGTATGGTACTGCTTTTACAATAGTACCTGTGTGCGCTCCGAACACGTTTAGTGTTTCTTTGTTTTTGGCATTATACCATACTTCGAATTCGTACAATTTATACATGTCTCCATGTGTTGTTTTTAGTTCGTTTAAAAATTCTTTTTCGTGTTTGCAATGTGGGCACCCTTCTCCCCAAAATAGGTATATATTCACTTTTCCTTTTTCTTTTGTTATGTCAGGTATTGTTATTTTTGTGTTTTTTAGTTCTTCTAGTTTTTGTTGCTCTTCAGTTTTTTCTTGGTTTTCTTTTAGTTCAATTTTTTCTTCTAGCCATTTGATGAATTCGTTTGTTTTTTTGAAGTATGCTTCTTTGTCTTTTTCAGTGTCTATGTAGTCTGATAGTTTGCCTTTATAGAATGTCATAAATGATGGGTAGTGTTTTATGTTGTGCTTGTATTTTGTTTTTTGTATTTCTTCGTTTGTTATTTTGTATATTGTTAGGCTTTTTTCTTTTATTAATTCGTCTAATACCGCTTTGAAGTTTGTTGATGTTATATCTTCGGGTTGATAGACAAATACTACAAATGATTCTTCTTTTGTTATTAGTTTTTTTAGGTCTTCACTTTTTATTTCTTTGTATTCACTTTTATAGTTTTGGTTTGATAATTCAAATTTTTCCGCATTTATTGGTTTTATTTTATAATTATTATATATTATCATTGTTATCGATATTACTATTATTAATAGTGTAGTTATTATTATTTTCTTTTTCATTTTATCACTTCTTTTTCTATTTTATAAAAGTTATGTTCTTTTTTCAATAATTTCGTCAAGAAAAATGAAAACAAGTTTTCATAAGAACCACTAAAGTGGTTCACTTTTTATCCTAAAAAGGTATAA
>JAAVYQ010000033.1 GCA_022791215.1 Bacilli bacterium
AGTTTGCGTATTTTTCTCTAGATTTATCTTCTATATTTTTGTAAAACATATATTTTAAATAAATTATTTTTCTTTTATAGGAACTAAGTTTGTCAGCATTTCTATTACTGTATTTATAATCTTCGACTGGAGTACTAGAAAGGTTAATGTAAACAGGTTTTATCCTTGTATTTATTAAACTACTATATTCCTGACCATAATAATTTACTAAAAGATTTATTATTGTACTTTTATGTTTATTGAAATTATCGGAAATATTAAATAAATCTATCATTTTGTCTCCTCCTTTGAGCTTGTAATGTTGTAGCATTTTAGGTACTAAAGTCAATTAATTTTTTGTTATTTTTTTCTTTCTAGTTTTCTTACATTAGTTATGTATTTGCTTTCAAAATTTATTTGATTTATATCTTGCTCGCTATAATACAATACGCTTGTTAGTATGTCTCGGTATATTATGATTCCTTCTTTGTTTTTTGTTTTTATTTTTATTTTTTCAAAGTAAGATTTTTTATCTTTTGTCTCGTGGTGATAAAAATGTTCTTTTACACTATGTATGTATCCTACATATACACTTTCTTCTTTTGTCATACTTCTCCTTTTATTTTCTTTCTAATTTTCTAACTCTAGCTAATTTTCCTGTGTAATAATTTGGCACATCTTTAAGTTCGATATTACTTCTTGCGATTAAACTGAGGTTCATATTTATAAAACTTCTTTTTATATGAGTGCTTTGTACTTTTCCAATCATTTTTAAAATTTTTGATAGATTTTCCATGTCAAGTTCTTCCTTTGATGTTAAAAATAATTCTATACTTTTTTCAAATATGAAATTAAATTTTGCTTCTTCAAAATCTTTACGGTAAGGGACATCATTAGAAAGTCCAATTCCTAATCTTAGCAATTTAATAAATTTTAATCTGGCATTATTATCATTTGTCTTTAAAGATTTTTTAAATTCTTTCATAGTTTTTATAATTTCTTTTTGTAGTTCATTTTTAATTTTTCTTTCTATTTTTTCTACTACTTTTACTTGCATATTATTTTCCTTTTAAACCCTCCAATACTAATATTTTAACATAGAAACTATCTTGTTTAAACTTTTATGTTTTTTTAAGGAAAAAGTTGCCGTTATGCAACTTAATATTTTCTTATTTTCCTACTATTGCTTCTTCTCAATTCATTTGTATCAAAATATCTAAGTTCATTTATAGTAATATTATAAGTGTTAAGTGCTTCTTTTAAAAATTGTTCAATTACTTTATCTGATAGTCTAACATTTGAGCATTTAGTTCTAACATATTTAGTTAGTTCCATTACAATTTCTAAATTTCTTTTGTTTAATATTTGTTCAATTTGTTGTGGTATTCCATGATAGATTTTTCGTCTTATTATTCGGTACCACTCATCGTTAGTTAGTATTTGTGGTGTATTTTTTTCTTCCTTTGCTTTTTCTCTAACAATTGAGTCAAATATTTTTCTTTGTTCTTCATCCATTGTCATATAACTTGATAATCCATTTTTGCTTAAAGCCTCATTTACTTTGAAGATAAATTTTTGATACATTTCAGGATCTATTTGTGATGGATAGATACCATCAGTGTTTCCTATTCCTATAAAATCAAATACATATAATGGTCTTTCAGGTTCTGGTGTGTTGTTTTTGATATTGATGTATCTAGTTGGAATTATAGATAAAGTGCATCCATTTATTCTTAGGTAATCGTCCATTTTCATTGTTAATATATTTGATTTGCTTTGAAAGAATAAAATATTAACTAATTTTTCTTCTAATAATTCTTTTTCTGATAGTCTTTTTTCCATATTTAAAATCTCCATAATAGGATATATTGTAACATTAAAGTCTTTTTTAGTCAATTTCCTTTAGTGCTTTTACTACGTTTTCAAATGTGTCTGCTTCTATTATTGTTATGTCATAGTCATTTTTTTCTTTTAATTGTATTGCTTCTTTATAGTTTTCGCTAGGTACGATAAATATATCTGCTTTTTTTCTTACTGCTCCTGCTAGTTTGTATTTTACTCCTGCGATTTCTCCAACTTTTCCATCTAATGTTATTGTTCCTGTTCCAGATATTGTTTTTCCTTTTGTTAAGTCATATTCAGTTATTCTATTGTATATTTCTAAGGCTGACATTAGCCCACCAGAGGCACCTGATTCTGTTCCTTTGTATTTGAATGTGACTTCTTTGTCAGTTTTTACGTTTATTACACTTACTAGTGTTATTCCAATTAGTATTTGTCCATCTTCTTCGTATAGTATCGCATAACAGTTTTTTTCTTTTCCGTCTCTTGTGACTGTTATTTCTATTTTGTCTCCTTTTTTCTTGTCTTTGTATGCTTCACTTACACTTTCTAAACTGGTGATTTCTTTTCCTTCTATTGTTTTAATTATGTCTCCTGTTTTTAGATTTGTTTTTGACCCTTCTAGTTTGTAGTATATTTGCGTTTCGTTTTTTGTTATTGTGTATTTTTCTCCTGCAGTTTTGAATGCTACGGCTATTGCATTCTCGTTGACACTTTGAAGGTCTATTTGTCCTCTTTTTAGTATGTCGTCATAGTCTTCGTTCTCGTTAAGTCTTACCTCTTCTATGCTTATTAAGTCCCATGATGGTATTATGTATGATAGTAGTATCGCTGGTATTGTTCCTGTTTTTGAACTTACATATGTCAGGTTAAATGAACCTTCACTTTCATATCCGTCTTCTACTTTTATTCTTTTGTTTAAATTGCTTAACCCTCCTGGTGTGTATATTTCATAGTCTAGTCTTATCGTAGCTAGTAGTATGCATATTATTAGAAATATGATACTTTTGTAATTTTCTTTTATAAATTTTTTACTTTTTTCATATATTTTATTGGTTCTCATATTTTTCCCTCTCAATTTATTATAACATATAGTGAGGATTTTTATGATTAAAAGTTTAAAGAATTTAGTAAAATTTGGTTTTTTTAGTTTTTTAGTTTTTGTGTTTTTGTCTAGTCCAAAGTTAATTATTGATTCGGTTAATTATAGTATGGATGTTTTTATTGATAATCTACTTCCTACTTTGTTTCCGTTTTTTGTGTTAGTGGATTTTTTACTTAATTATGGTTATGTTGATTTTCTTAGAGGAATTTTTAGGTTTAAGTATGGTTATATTATTCTTTTGTCTTTGGTTTCAGGTTTGCCAAGTAATGCTAAGTATATTAAGGGTTTTTTGGATCGCAGTATGATAAGTATTCATGATGCTGAGATTATGCTTTCAGTTACTTTTTTCCCTAATCCTATGTTTGTTATTAGTAGTGTTGGTCTTCTTATGATGGGAAGTTTGAAACTGGGGGTGATGGCTCTTGTTAGTGTGTATGTTTCTAATTTTTTAGTGTATTTGTTTTATTATAAAAAGTTGAGTGCTTCTTCCCATGTTTTTAATAATGATGTTTTGAGTTTTTCTAAACTTCTTAGTAGTAGTATTAAAAATAATGCTAGTACTCTTTTGGTTATTTTGGGTACGATTATGTTCTTCATGACTTTGCTTAATGTTTTTTCTCATTTTGTTAGTTTGAATGATGAGTTGTTTTCAATTTTAAGTGGTGTTTTTGAAATGACCAGTGGTATTAAAAATATGAGTACTTCTACTTTTAGTACTCATGTTAAATATATTTTTATTTCTTTGTTTTTATCTTTTTCAGGTTTAAGTGTTTTGATGCAGGCTTTTAGCATTTTAAATGATTATAAGTTAAATGTTAAGTTTGTTTTGTTGAATAAACTTTTTGTTATGTTTTTAAATTTTCTTATCAACTATTTCTATGTTGTATTCTTCATGTGATGTTACTATTAGTGTTATTAATGTTAGGTATTCGTTGTCTACTCTTCTTATTTTGTATTTGAAGTCATTTGGTAATTCTCGTACTACTTCTTTTAAGTTTTTTGTGGTGTCTGTTAATTCTACTATTTTGTTGTTAATGATTTTTAATTCTTTTGTTGTTCCATCTTTCATGTTTAGTGTACATGCGCTTTCTGTACATGTTGATGATGCAATTCCTTTGCTTTTTTTTATGCTTTCGTTTAAATTTTTTGATAGTGTCGCCTTGTTGAGTAATAGTTCGGTTGTGAGCGATATTGCATTTTCGTCTTTTCTTGCCATGTTTAGTAGTCTAAACATAAATACCATTACAAATGATAGTAGTGCTACACTTATCGTTACTTCTAGTAATGTAAATCCTTTTTTGTTTGTCATTGTGCCTCCTTATATTCTTAATGAAGCATAGTAGTTTTTTCCGTTGTATTTAAAGTTTACTATTATGAATCTTGTGTTATTGCTTCTTCTTATTGTTTTCATGTATTCTCTAGCAGAATTTTTTATCGGTATTGAACTTGATGATAGTATGACTCCTATGTCGTCATTGTTTATGTAAACGTTTTCTATGTTTAATGTTTCTAGTATTATCCTACATCCGTTTTCCATGTAATTATTACAATTGGTAGGAGTTATTGTTATGAAATTTGTTGTACTTTCTAATGTTTCTTGTGTTATGTAATCTCTTACTACATCAGTTTTGTATAAGTCATTTATGTTGTCGTAGTATCTTCTAGCATTTATGTCTGATGCTATTTTTATGTATAAACTATATAAGCTTACTATACTTACTGTTAGTACAACTAATACTATTAGTGTTTCTATGAATACAAATCCTTTTTTCATTATTCGTACTCCTTATTTAATTCTTGTTTTACTTCTTTAACTTCTCTTCCTATTAGACTGCTTCTATATGCATATGATGTTAGTAGTGATACCATTACTAATAGAAAGACTATTACAAAACTGTATACTACTGCCATTGATATAAATCCTTTTTTATTCTTCATATCTTTCACCTACTATGAGATTATTATATCATAAAAAAAAGAACTAGTGTAGACTAAATAATTTTATTATTATTCTACAGCAAGCGCTATTTGATAAAGTATTTCTTTTCTTAACGAATTATATAACTCTTATTTTCTTTTGTTGTATTCTAATTTTAAAATGTTTTTGTTATCACTTAATTGTAATATTTTTTTGAAGTCTTGGTTTGAATTATTTAAGCAACTTTGATTTTGGCACATTAGTATTTGTTTAAGCATATTATATTATATGAATAAACTAAATGAAATTTTGAATTTGTATAAGACTAATAGAAAACTTTTTAATATTATTGTTCTTACTGTTAATGTTGTTTTGATTGTTTGGCAAGCTATTTTCGCTTTGGTTATGCCTTCGAGAGGAAATGTTGTTCTTTTAATTATTTTGTTGGGTGCTTTGGGATTTCAATTGTTTAGAGATTCTTAAGTGCTTTTTTCTTACTTTTGGATCAGGTTATTAACAATTATCTATTTCTATCAGTTTTTTTTATAAAATAATTTCAAATAAGGCTTTATTATCTTCATGATTTAATATGAATTCTTTACTTTGGTAACCATAATAACCGTTTTCCCATAATTTTATAGAACATAGTAATATATTGTCTCCACTATATAGTGATAAATTATAACGATTACCTTCTGTTGTAACTATCCCATCACTTTTATTACCACGTAAAAACATTTTGTTTATTTCGATAATTACGTCTTCTTCTATTATTTCTTTTAAGGTTTCATTTTTGAAAGAATCATAAATTATAATCTTTTTTGCTAATTCAAAATTATGTATAAAGTTTTCGTTTATAGTTTGATTATCATCAAGGTTATTATTATCAATATTTTTTATGTTTTCTCTTGGTTTTGTCGCTTCTTTTGGAGTACAACCGCTTAGTTGAATGATTATAATACTTAATATAAAAATGCTAAATATTTTTTTCATTTGACTCTCCTTTAAATTTATTTTTCTAAATTTCTTTTTTGTTATCTTTTTGTGGAGTAGTATTTTGAAGTTTATTAACTATAATATTTTAGATAAACTAATTTTATTAACATTTTAAATCTTTATCAAAAGAATCAATTATAATTCTATCGTTACATATGAGAATGGAAAATTTGTCCTTAGAAAGTTCGTTATTACCATCGGTGCCATCATATTTATAGAATGATTTACTTCCGACAACCAAGTCCATTGAGTTTGTAAGTTCTTCTATTGTTATATATTGTTTTTGTAAGGCTTCAATAAGTGAAATTGTATTTTTATCATATTTAACATAAACTAAATTAATTTCACCAACTAAATATTTATAATTATTATAAAATCCAAGTAATGTGTATCTATTTTGGTCAGTACTTTCTAAATATTTTGACATATCTTCTACTTTTATCCGATAATGTGGTTCGTTTGTTTTGTTTTTATTTGTTTCTTCTTTTTTAGAAAAAAGTAAATATAAAATTGACAGCATTAATATTAAAATTAATGCAACAGGTAACATGATTTTCTTTTTCATACTTCCATCTCCTTAAATTACATTATATGAACTTTGATTATAAGTATGCTGTTTAATATATCTATGTATTATTTAATTTAATTCTAACTCATTTATTTCTTTGTTTTTATGATTTTATTACATATTTCTCTTATTTATGTATTTATTGTATCTTTTTTTTAAAAGATTGTCAACGGAACTGTTTGTATATAGTTTTGCACTTCTATAATGTTTCATTGATCATTCTAAGTAAAGGCGATTTTCTTTATTTAGATGTTTACTACGTTTTTAGTACATTAAAAATATTAGGTGTTTAGCCTAATATAATTATTTAGGAACTTTTTAGTACTCCTGTTTTTATTAATTCATTTGTTCTATATATATAGTCAAGTATAGAGTTTATTTCTTTGATTTTATCGTATTCACTGTTCGTTTGTTCGATCGTTCTTGGCATGCTTATCATTATTTGTAATAGTTTTGTTTCTTCGTTGTCTAATGGGTATTCTTCGTTATATATTTTTAGTAAGTTTGTAAAGTCCATGCTTTTGTATTCTTTTTTATACAATTTATATATATCAAGTATTCGTGTATCAACCAAGTAATTGTCCCATCCTGTCAGTATAGTTTTTTCCCCTTCTATAAAATTTTCTCTTTTTAGATTGTTATGGATTATACAAACTTTTTCTTTTGTTTTGTCTTTTACTAGATTGTACCAAGAGTTTAGTTCTTTTTCTATGAATATAAGGTTTGAGTTTATTATTGTATAGTTTCTCGCTAGTAGATAATCGCTTGGTGACATATATATTTTGAAGTCTATTGTTCTTATTAGATTATCATAGTACTCTTTGAGATAGTCTATGTTTCCTATTAGTGTGTTGTATATGTCTTTGTATTTTCTTCTACTTACATCTTTGTAATAGGTTGTTTTGTAGTGCAATGAACTTATTGTTTTTATTAAGTCTTCATCTTTTGTTGGTGAATAAAAAGAGTTATCTTCGTAGTATTTGTATTTTATTTCTTCTTTTGTCTCTTCTAGTATTTCAGGGTATATGTCTATTCCTCTTGTGTTTAAGTAGTTAAAGAGGGTGGTTAAGTCTTTCTTTTTTGGTTTTGTTACATATTTTCCTTCTTTGGTACTTAGTATTTTTACGTTACCCCTTATTTGTATTTTGTTAATCTTGTTCATTTTGTATGAATGGTATTATTATTTTGTCTCCTATGCTTATGTTGCTTAAGTCGTTGTATTCTTTTAGATCGTCTAGTGTTACATTGTATTTTATTGCAATGCTTTCTATCGTGTCTTCGCTTCTCATTATATATATTTTGTATTTGTAAAAACTTTCTTCAGTACTACTCATTATGCTTTCTAATACTTCTGTGTCGTTTTCATTAAGTTCTGTGTGTACTAAGTTTTCTTTTATTTCTACTTCTTTGTCTTCTATTTTTTCTAGCATTACTTCGTTATGAAATATTTCTGGTGTTTGTAAATTGCTGGCTTCGTTTAACATTTCTTCTATGTTATTCATGATCGTTTCTTCTTCCTCCTCTTTTGTTTCTATTTTTTCTATTATTGTTTCTTCTAGTATTTCTTCTTTTGGTTCTTCTTCTATTTCTATTATTGGCTCCGGTTCTTCATATATTGTCTCTTGGTATTCCATGTTTAGAT
>JAAVYQ010000034.1 GCA_022791215.1 Bacilli bacterium
ACCAAAATAGGAGAAGGAGGGGTAAACCTAAGTGGAGGACAAAAACAAAGATTAGCAATCGCAAGAGCATTTGTACAAAAAACAGAAATAATACTATTTGACGAAGCCACATCAGCATTAGACAATGAGACACAAGAATCGATACAAAAAGCGATAGAAAACATGAAAAAAGACTATACGATACTAATAATCGCGCATAGACTATCAACAATAATAAATGCAAACAGGATAATGTATATAGAAGATGGAATTATAAAAGAGGAAGGGACACATAAAGAACTCCTAAAAAAATGTGAAAATTATAAACATTTATATGAAGGAGAAATAAAAACAAGAAAATAAAAAACTCAAAACTACAAAAAGAATGTGAATTAAAAATTAATTCATGTTTTTTCATTCTAATAATTGTAAATTAAACCAAAATAAATAGACTAAAAAAACAAATAATGATATTATAAACTTAAGGAGTAAACAAATGAAAGAAATAACAAGCGATGTAGTAGAAAAACTTAAAAAAATATTAAACAAAGTATTTGAAGACGACCAAAAATATAGAAGAAATTCAAAAAAATTATTAGATCAATATGGACCAGATTCAAAAGAAGTACAAGAAGTTGTTGAAAAAACAGCAAAACTAGATAAAAAGAATTTAGAACGAATAGAAATAATACTAGAACAATATGGATGGCTAAGTGAAGACATAATAGGATATAAAGAAAGTGAAGCGATATTTTTAGTAATACAACATGCTAGCCTAGAAGTACAAATAAAATATTTTCCAATAATGGAAAAAGCGGTAGAACTTGGAAATGCTAGAAAATGCGATTTAGCAATGTTACAAGATAGAATACTAGTAAAACAAGGAAAAAAACAAATATATGGAACACAACTAATATATAACGAAGAAGAAAAGCAATATGTTGTAGAACCATTAGTCTATCCTGAAAAAGTAGATGAAAGACGTCAAAGTGTAGGACTTCCTCCTATGAACGAATACCTTAAATGTTATGACTTAACATGGGAAAATGGAAATTCTCAGAAAAGATAAATAAAACAAAAGGAGAAAAAATGAAAACAGTATATCATGGAAGTAAAAATGGAAATATAGAAACTATCACTGCACATACAAGTACACATCAAAAAAATGTATATATGCAAGTGGCTCTAAAGTAGTTGCAATGCTATTCGTGGGTAAAGGCAAGGGAGATTTAGATACAATGATCGCAACCATTGATGGGAAACTAGTTTTAGTCGAACGAAGGCCAGGGATACTAAATAGCATTTATAATAAAGATGGATATATATATGAGTTAGATGGATCTACATTTTCGCATTATGATTACTTATGGAGTAAAGAAGTTATATCATTTGAAGAAAGTATCAAACCATTAAGCAAAACATATTATAAAAACATATTGGAAGGTCTTATAGAAGAAGAGAAAAAAGGAAATATCACAATTTATAGATATCCTAATAGACCTAAAAGTTTACCATTAGACAATAGTGACTTGATAGAAAAATACATTTACTTTGAAAAATCTGGCTTAACAGGTGCAATAAAAGAATTATTAGAAGTATATCTAGAATTTACTGAAATAGTAAAAGATGAATTAAATAAATCAATCAATACAAGTCTTGCCAATAAAAAATAAATGATTTTTGGTATAATATTAATGAAAAAATTAAGTGAAGAAGAAATACGAGAAAAAATCAGAAAAGTAAAAGAGAATATTTGGATAGTAAATATTCTTATGAGTTACATTAGTTACAAAGGAGTTAAAGCAAGTTGTTGAATTAAGTTAAATTACATAAAAGTAATAAAGAAAGATATAAATTATAATATATTACACTTAATATTTAATTGTAAATTGGATAAAATGTAGCCAGTTTTTTTATTCCCTACTCTATTAATAAATAAAAAAGCACTAAATCGTGCTTAACTAAATTCGCTTTAAAACTACAATAAACCTATTACTATTTCTTTCGTCGTACTTGTTCATATCAAAATCTCCATAAACATAGACAATTTCATAATAACCCAAGACAATATTTTTTAACTCTTCCAAAGTATAAAATCTTACAAACTCATCATCAAAAAAGAACTTATCCATACCATTATCATTTATAAAAAGAAAATACTGTGAATTTTGAATATTATCAAAAACATATTTATTAATCAAAATTTCCATCTTAAAATTATCTTTATCAACATATCTATTATACATTCTATGATAATCTAACTTAGGAATATTTTTACTATCTAAAACTAAAATACCTCCCCTACTTTGATGATTATAATTTCCCACAATAAACTTCTTTAAATCATTATCTAAAGACAAATAATTATAAGTTGTCCACATACAATAAGACATATCATAATCTTTATCATTCAAATTAAAGTCTCTAACATCCATTACTTCATAATCGACATTACAATGACTATGAAGTTTTTTTGCATTATCAATTTGATCTTGAGAAATATCAATACCTTTAACCTTAAAACCTTTATTAGCTAAAAGAAAAGAATGCCTACCAACACCACAGCAACAATCTAGAGCCTTGCCAAAATCTTTATTCAAATATTTCTTAAAAACATTACAAAGAAAATCGACTTCCTTTTGAGTATCATTAGCCAAAGTAAACATATAATAATTAGAAAAATCATGATAATACTTTTTATTCTTAGCGTGTTCAGTAAAACTAATATCTTTAAACACACTAACCTCGCCTTTCAACTCGATTGGACTATAAATAATATTATTATCACGGACTACACTCTTAGTACCATGCTTAAAATATAATACCCAATCACAATCATCGCTAATTTTGCCTATAAATTTATTCTTATCTAGAATATCTTCTTCCAAACAAATAATAATATTCTTTTCACTAATATTAAGAGAATTAATCAACTCAACATCACTTGAAGAAATAAATATGTACTATGTAAACTTATTATCTTTTTCAAAGTATCAATATTTTCATTAAATTGATTTTTATTCTCTAAATAGTTACCCAAAATATTAAAATCGACAAATACTCTTATATCCATAAAAACTTCACCTCGTATAAAAATTATATAATAAAAAATTTTAAATAACTAGATTAATTTATTGTTAAAAAATTAAACCTATACATAAGATTAATAGACGCCTACAAATAAAGAAAAACCCAAACGAATAAATAATGAAAATTTTGTGAAAAAATTGTTGCATTTTCCCTAATTCTGTTATACAATGGATACTGTATGACTGCAGGGAAGCATAAGGTTGCTGATACACCCGGTTAAGTTGTAAAGGTTTAATTCAGTATCAGGTAATTTATGTCGAGCGGGTCTATTAAAAATAGGCGAAGGAGGGTAAAACATGGCAAAAGAAAAAGTTCGTATCAGACTTAAAGCTTACGACCATAGACTATTGGACGGAGCAGCAAGCAAGATTGTAGACACAGTAAAAAGAACAGGTGGTATAGTATCAGGACCAGTTCCACTACCAACTGACATTGAAAAATTCACAATCTTAAGAGCGGTTCACAAATATAAAGATTCACGTGAACAATTCGAGATGCGCACACACAAAAGATTAATTGATATCGAAAGTCCAAGTAAAGAGACAGTTGAAGCTCTATCACACTTAGACATACCTAGCGGGGTAGATATCGAAATTAAAATGTAAAAATAGGGAGGAAACAAAATGACAAAAGGAATCTTAGGCCGTAAAGTTGGAATGACAGAAGTATTCACAACTGACGGAAAACTTATACCAGTAACTGTAGTTGAAGTTGAAGCTAACGTAGTTACTCAAATCAAAACAGTAGAAAAAGATGGGTATAACAGCATTCAACTAGGTGCTTTTAACAAACGTGAAAAAGTATCTAACAAACCAGAAATGGGACATGTTAAAAAAGCAAATACTACACCTAAGCGCTTCTTAAAAGAAATAAAAGGTTTAGACGTAACCTCTTATGAAGTTGGACAAGTAATAAGTGTAGACACATTTGAAGCAGGAGAAGTAGTAGATGTAACAGGAACATCAAAAGGAAAAGGCTTCCAAGGAACAATAAAGAGACACAACTTCTCAAGAGGACCAATGACACATGGTTCACACTATCATAGAAAACCAGGATCACGTGGTTCAATGTTACCAATGAGAGTATTAAAAGGTAAAAAATTACCTGGACATATGGGTAACGAGCAAGTAACAATACAAAATCTTGAAATAATCGCAGTAGATGTAGAAAACAGTTGCTTACTAATAAGTGGAAACGTACCAGGACCAAAAAAAGGATATGTCCTAGTAAAAACAGCAGTAAAAAATGGTGGAAAAAATGAAGCAAAAGAATTAGTAACATATGTTGTAGAAGAAATAGAAGAAACTACAAACGAAGTTATAACTGAAGAAATTGCTAATGTAGAAGAAACACCTGTTGAAACTGAACAAGTAGAAGAAACTGAAACACCTGCTGAAACAGAAATCGAAGTAACAGAAGAAACTTCACAAAAGGAAGGTGAAGAATAATGGCAAAAACTAAAGTATTATCACTTAGTGGAGAATCTAAAAAAGATATCACATTAAATGATGAAATATGGAATATAGAAATAAACGAAGTGGTATTAACAGATGCTATTAGACTACAAATGGCTTCACTAAGACAAGGAACACACAAAACAAAAGACAGAAGTGAAGTAAGTGGTGGCGGACGTAAACCATGGAGACAAAAAGGAACAGGACGTGCTCGTCAAGGTTCAATCAGAGCTGCACAATGGGTAGGAGGCGGAATAGTATTTGGACCTACTCCTAGAAGTTACAGTATCAAAATGAACAAAAAAGAAAGAAGACTTGCAATCAA
>JAAVYQ010000035.1 GCA_022791215.1 Bacilli bacterium
GTAAAATCATTACTTGGTTACATATCTGCGACTTATGTAGATTTTGGAGATGACATAGAAATAGAAACTATTAAATTTGAAAGACACTATAATATATCTTTTAGAGGAGAACATCAAGATTTAGTACAAAATGCTGATGTCACACTAACTTATATGGAGACAACAAAATACGCAAAAGTTGATGACTTTTTACCTACAGTTCAAATCACTCCAGTAATTACAATTAGAACACAAAAGAAAAAGTTTTGGTATGAAAATGGAGAATGCAAAAGTATAAATTGTTACGATTTAGTAGAGGTAAGACCAGATGGTATTTACGGAAGAATAAGCAATGCGGATGACAACAAAAATGTTATTACAACCCTCTTTAGAGGTGATGTAGTAATTCCAAATGACAAGAAGACTGAAGTAAGATGGCTTAGTGATTTTGAATTTACAGATATTCTTTGGTTAGGTATAGATGTTAATAAAGGGCAAGT
Organism: Bacilli bacterium; assembly: GCA_022791215.1. Lineage (GTDB taxonomy): Bacteria > Bacillota_I > Bacilli_A > RF39 > UBA660 > MGBC139354. Next base: position 480 of record JAAVYQ010000035.1, read on the forward strand.
AATGGAATCAAATAATATTGTCAAAATGGAAGAACAAAGACGAACAATGAAACCAAACTGCTAAGAAAAAATCTTAGTAGTTTTTCTTTTACCCAATTAACAAATAAAAACTTTATAAAAATATTCACTTATGTTATACTTGATTCAAGGTAAAGGTGATTGTTATGAAAAAACGTGCAATATTAATAGATGGAAATAACTTATTATTTAGAAGTTATTTTGCAACTGCATACAGTGGAAACTTAATGAAAAACTCTAAAGGTTTTCCAACCAATGCATTATTTGGATTTGTAAACATGATAAACAAAATAATAACAGAAGAAAATCCTGAATACGTAATGGTAGCATTTGATAAAGGAAAAAGTTTTAGACATAAAGAATACAAAGAATACAAAGCAGGAAGAAACGAGACACCAAACGACTTACTAATACAATTCCCACGAGCTTATGAAATATTAGACGCATTAGGATTACCTGCGATCAGTATAGATAACTATGAAGCAGATGACATAATAGGAACATTTGCAAGAATGGCAGACGAAGACGAATGTTACAATGCGACAATAGTAAGTAGTGACAAAGACTTATTACAACTAATCAGCAAAGAAGTAGATGTCAAACTATTAAAACAAAAAGACTACATACTGATGAACGAAGAAACATTCAAAGAAGCATATGGAATTGAACCAATAAGAATAATAGACTTAAAATCACTAATGGGAGATCCTAGTGACAACATTCCAGGAGTCAAAGGAATAGGAGAAAAAACAGCACTAACATTATTAAAAGAACATATATCACTAGAAAACATATACGAAAACATAGAAAGCATAAAAGGAAAACTAAAAGAAAAACTAGAAACAGACAAAGAAAATGCATTCTATTCAAAATACTTAGCGACGATATATAGAGAAGTACCACTTAACATGACATTTGAAGACATAAAAATAAAAGAAAAAAACAACAAAAAACTATTAGAAATATATGAAGACTTAGAATTCTATTCACTAATAAAAAAAGAAAAACAAAAAACAGAAACAGTGGCAGAAGAACAAATATCATTATTTGAAACAAAAAACGAAGAAAGCCAAAACTTGCAGGAGTCAAACAGCAAAGAAGGGGAAAAAACTATTCAAGCAATATTGCCAGAAGAAATAGAATATGACATCATAGACGAGCGAATAGAAATAGACAAAGACTTTGCGTTTTACTTAGAAATAGACAAAGAAAACTATCACTTTGGAAACATAATAGGAATGTCCATATACGATGGCACAAAAAACTATTATCTCACTGAAAAAGGAATAAAAGAAAACAAACACATATTCAAACATGCTGTTTCAACATACGATTTAAAAAAGAATATAGTAGCCTTAAACAAAATGGGGATAGAAATACCTAACTGCAAATTTGACACAATGATTGCAGCATACCTGTTAAACGACAATGTAAAAGAAGACATAAGTTACATAGCAAAAACAAAAGGATACAACATAGAATTTTATGACATAATAAAAAATAACATTGAAACATCAATAGATACAGTGAGAAAAAACATATCATTAAAAAGTAAATTTATATACGAAACCAAAGAAAACTACGAAAAAGAACTACAAGACGAGAAGATGATAGAACTATATAACACAATTGAAATGCCATTAATAAATGTACTTGCCAAAATGGAAATGCAAGGAATAAGAGTCAATCCAAAAGCGATAGACGAAATGAAATTAGAATTAGAAGCAAAACTAAACATAATAAGTAACACAATCTACGACCTGGCAGGATGCGAATTCAATATTGCTAGCCCAAAACAACTAGGAGAAGTACTATTTGAAAAACTAGACTTACCACACGGAAAGAAAAAAGGTAAAATAGGGTACAAAACTGATCACGACACACTAATGAAACACATCGACAAACATCCTATAATAGCAGTCATACTCAAACATAGAAGTCTAAACAAACTATTAAACTCTTACATGAACAACCTAAATGACTACATACAATTAGACGGAAAAATACATCCAATATACAAACAAGCAATTACGAGAACTGGTAGATTATCATGTGCTGAACCCAACTTACAAAACATTCCAGTAAGAAGTGAAGAAGGAAAACAAATAAGAAAAGCATTCCTACCTGAAGAAGGACACATAATAATGACAAGTGACTATAGCCAAATAGAACTTAGAATACTAGCTCACATATCCAAATGTGATGCACTAATAAATGCATTCAACCATCACGAAGACTTACACACTAAAGTAGCGAGTGACATATATGACATACCAATAGAAAAAGTCACAAAAGAAGAAAGAAGAACAGCAAAAGCAGTAATATTTGGAATAGTATATGGAATAAGTGGATTTGGATTAGGAGAAAACCTAGACATAAACGTTAGTGAAGCCAAACAATTCATAGACAAATACCTAAGCATGTATCCTGGAGTAAAAAAATATATGGACGAAATAATAATAGAAGCCAAAGAAAAAGGATATGTAAGAACAATAATGAATAGGAAAAGAGAAATAGACGAACTAAAAAATCCAAACCACATGATAAAAAAAGCAGGAGAAAGAATGGCATTAAACACACCGATACAAGGTTCAAGTGCAGACATAATAAAAAAAGCGATGATAGAAGTAGACCAAGAAATAACAAAACGAAACTTAAAAAGTAAACTAATAATACAAGTACACGATGAATTAGTACTAACAGTTCCTAAAGAAGAAAAAGAAATAATGGAAAAACTAATAAAAGAAACGATGGAAAACACATACAAATTATTAGTACCAGTAAAAGCTGAAGTAGACAGTGGAGAAAATTGGTACGAAGCAAAATAAAATCTCACAAAAAAAACATATCTTATAACTTCAAATAAGGTATGTTTTTTAAATCCAAACGCAAATCAGTAGAAGACAAAATAGCATAAATCATACTAGCCCTAAGTTCTATTTGAGAACTGCCAAAACTTTCAAACTTAACAATAACAGGCAAAGAGAAATCCTTCTTAATCTTAGAAAAATACTCTCTACCATAAGTAGACATTCCAAGAACCCTAACATACTCTAAATTTTTATAAAGAGCAGCCTCTTCCTTAGAAAGCCCTACTAAAATATTCATCAAAATTCTATTTACCTTATTATAAGTAAACCTTTTAGACTTAATATTATCAACAAGTTCACTATAACAATTAGAAACCAACAAAGCCTTATAAATCCTATTATGAATACCTTCACTAACAAGATGATAACTAACAAGATTATCCTTATCAGAAATAATCTTATATCTTAAAAACTCAAAAAGTTTATTTAAATCAAACAAATTAATAGAATTCAAAGAATCCAAAGGCAAATGCTTTGAAATATCCAAATTATTTCTAGCCTTAAACCTAATATTAGTTGCACTCACAATAACATCATCACTAACCACATCCAAAAAAGAATTAGTTCTCTTAATAGGGACAATATCCATACTATAATTATTCCTTAAAATTTCTTTAATATAAGAAACAGCCAACAAATCATTACTCTCACTAACAGAAACATTAGTAAGTTCATTAATAGCAAGACTAACACTAGTAGGATAATTCTCACCCTTAGCGATATAAAACTTAACCAAATCATCAAACTCAGGATTATCAATTTGAACTTTAGCGGCTTGTAAAAGAACATTCTTGTCATTACACTCACTGCCAAAAACCAAAGTATCCACCTTAAACTCACTAAGCATTTTTAAAGCAGCATAACTAAAAATATCAGCAGATTGATTAGAAAAAATAAAAGGAATCTCCAAAACGACATCAACACCAAAATCAACAGCGATCCTAGCCTTATCCCATTTATTAATAACGCTAATCTCACCCCTTTGAGTAAAATTTCCACTCATAGCAATAACGATCAAACTATCAGGATAAAGATCCTTAATTTTTTTTAACTGATAAACATGACCATTATGAAAAGGATTATATTCAGTAACAACACCGACAACATTCATACAAATTCACCAATAACATTTTAACATAAGCAACAAAAAAATCATAGAAAATGTTAAAAAACAGTAGCAAAAAAACGTTTGAAATATGAATGCATATATGATATAGTAATAATATAAATTATAAAGGAGGTGCCAATAATGTTTGATATAAGTAAACTAAAAAACGAGATAGAACAAACTCTAGAAATAAAAGAAGACATAGAGATACCTGAAGAAAAATTAAAAGGAACTGAAATACAGCGCTTAGAGAACATAAAAGTAACCGGAAAAATATCAAGAATAGAAAACTATACATATCACATAACATTAAACATAACAGGAAACATGGTACTATTATGTGCTAGAAGTTTAGAAGAAGTTGACTATCCACTTAACATATTTGTAGACAAAAACATATTAGAAGAAGTAGAAATGGGTGAAATTCAAGTAATTTTTCAAAATTCTCTTGATATTTTTGCAATTGTATGGGAAAATATTGTACTAGAAGTTCCACTTAGAATTGTAAAAGAAGATGCTTCTTTTGTCAGTGAAGGTGAATGTTGGAGCTTAAAAGACGAAAACGAAGAAACATTTAGTTCACCACTAAGTGAATTAAAAGACTTATTGGATATGGAGGGAAAAAGATGAGACTAGATTTACAATTATTTGCAGTACCAGCAAGAAGGACAAGTAAAACTGCCAAAAGAGCACGTAGAACACATCTAAAAAAAGATGCACCTACTATCGTAAAATGTTCTAACTGCGGAAACCCAATTGCACCTCATCGTGCATGTACAAAATGTGGTTTTTATAAAGGAAAAGAAGTAGTAAATAGAACTGAAAAAAATGAAAAATAAAGACACAAAAGTGTATATACTTTAGACTGTTGACTTAATGTCAGCAGTCTTTTAAAATGAAAAAACGAATGTATACTTTTCACAATTTTATAATATAAAGACTTGATAAAATAACTTAATTAGTGTAAACTTGTAATAGAATAAAAGGGTGTGATAACAAATGATATTCTATGTATTTAAATTCATGCGTATTTGGTCAATATTTGCACTTATAACACTATCATTTTCGATCCTTTTAATGTTTTGTGGAAATAATATATTTAAAAAAGCCAATAAACGTGCTGAATTATCGTACTTACCTATATATAATTTATTAATACTATTAGACGTATGTAATATGTTTAGATTATACTTTATATTACTCTTATTACCGATAGTAAATGTATTAGTTATCATGCTTATGCTATATAGACTAAGTATAGTATTTCTAACAAAAAAAGGATTCGCATTAGGACTTATACTAATGCCGATCATATTTTTGCCAATATTGAACTATAGCAAGAACTTAAAACTTTCAAACGAACCTAGCGAAGAAGAAAAAGACATAAGCGACAACATGGTGAGTATGTTAACGCAAGAACAATATAATGAATTAAACAAAACAGAAAAAGAAGAACCAGCAATAGACAATGTATTTAAAGCGCCAAAAATAGATGTAGCACCTCCGCCTGCATTCAAGGCCAACGTAATAAAATACAAACAAATGGTAGTAGAAGAAAAACCACAAATAATAGAAAAAGTAGAACCAGTCAAAGTAAATGACTTATATGCTAACAGATTTATTAATACACAAAACAAACAAGAGGAAGACGAAACAATAGAAATAGTAGAACTATAAGAAGGACTTTCAAGTAAAATTGAAAGTTTTTCTATGTCAAATATGTATTAATATGTTATAATTTTAATATAATAGAAAAGGAAGTGTAAAACATGAAACAAAGAATAATCAGTGCCATAATTGCTCTTATAATATGTATACCGATAATAATATATGGAGGAGTACCATTCTATATAGGTGGATCAATAATTGGAGCAATAGGATTATACGAACTAATAAAAGTGAAAGAAAAACAAAAAAAATATCCATTAGCAATAAAAATACTAGGAGGGATATTATTCTTAACAATATTTTTTAATGAACTAGACATTATCTCTAACAGCATATACGAAAAAATAGATATAAAAATACTAACGATCATGATACTAATATTACCGACGATATTTACAAGTCATAGCAAAAAATATGACATAGAAGATGCGATGTATATGATAGGAAGTATAATCTTCTTAGGAGTAGGATTCAATAGTCTCTTAGCCCTAAGAATAAATGGACTTAACTATCTATGGTTTATATTCCTAATAACAGTGTTCACTGATTCATTTGCATACATAACAGGAATACTAATAGGAAAGCATAAAATGTGTCCAAGCATAAGTCCCAAAAAAACTTGGGAAGGATTAATAGGTGGGACTACATTTGGAACTTTTGTGGGAACAGTATTTTATATGACAGCCTTTGACTATAGTGGAAACATAGCAGTATTAATAACAATTGTGGCTGTACTAAGCATAATAAGCCAATTAGGAGACTTACTATTCAGTAGTATAAAAAGACACTTTGACATAAAAGATTTTGGTAACATAATGCCAGGACATGGTGGAGTACTAGACAGACTAGACAGCATCTTAATAGTAGTATTAGCATATAGTTTTCTAAGTCAATACATATAGGAGAGTGAAAAACAATGAATTTCATAATAACATTAATAATACTAATAGTAATACTAGGAATAATAGTATTCATACATGAACTAGGACATTTTCTAGCAGCAAAAAAAATAGGAGTATACGTATACGAATTTTCAGTTGGAATGGGACCCAAAATATTCAGTTTCAAAAGGAAGAATGACGAAACAATTTACAGTTTAAGATTACTCCCATTAGGCGGTTTTACGGCACTTGCAAGTGATGAAGAAAATAGTAAAGGATTAAAAAAAGAACAAATACTTGAAAACAAAAGTGCACTAGGAAAATTTTTTGTATTAATAATGGGAATAATATTCAACTTCCTCTTAGCCATAATATTCCTAACAATAAACGGGTTAATATATGGAAGCCCAATAACTGATCCATACGTTGGAGAAATAATCGCTGAAAGTCCAGCTGACAAAGCAGGATTACAAAGTGGAGATTTAATTTTAAAAGTTGATAATAACCGAGTAATGAGTTACGATGACATACTATTAGAAACAAGATTCACCAAAGAAAACAAAGAAAGTTTCAAATTCACAGTAAAAAGAGAAGAAAAAGAAATAGACATAGAAATAAAACCAACATACGAAGAAGCAGAAGACGGAGAACAAAAGCCAATATTTGGATTTACAGAACAAACAAAAAAAGAAAAAGGAATACTGAATGCGATAAAATATGGTTTCAGTGCAACATGGAAAAATACATTTGGAGCATTCAACGTATTAGGAAAGTTAATAACTGGAAAAGTAGGTGCTGACAACTTAAGTGGACCAATAGGAGTATTTAGTGTAGTAGACAACGTGAAAGTAGGCGGATTAGAAATACTAGTATACTTAACAGCATACCTTAGCATAAATGTAGCAGTAATAAACCTAATACCAGTACCAGTATTTGATGGTGGAAGAATACTATTACTAATAATAGAAAAAATAACAAGAAAAAAAGTAAGTCGCAAATTAGAAACGACAATAAACAATATAGGTGCAATACTACTAATAATATTGATGCTATACGTAACACTAAACGATATCTTTAAACTATTCTAGAAGGTGAAACGATGGAAATACTAATAATAACGATAATATTCAGTGGAATATTATCTCTTTTGTACATACTAATAAAAATAAAACTTAACAACAAAATATATAAAACATTAAAAGAAAAAATAGAAGAATACAAACAAAACAAAAAAGTAGTATTTTGCTATGTAGACGATGAATTTGGTTTTAAAAACGATGTATACAGATATATAGAAATAAACGAAGAACATTTTATAGTAAGAGGTAAAAAATACAAAATTAACGAAATCAAAAACATAAAATACAAATTAGATAACTTTAACATTAAATTAAGAGACAGTGTATACATAAAAATCATGTTTGAAATAATAAGTGATGTATACAAAATTGACTCCATGTACATAAGAACAGATTATGTAATTTCTTTTGTACTTTTAATCGACTTAATTAAGAAAAATAACTTTGTTATAAATAAAGAACAGTTTAAGGAATTACTTAAGATTAAAGTCGACAAAACCATCAAATTATAGCATGGCGAACAAAATTTATGGTTGAAAAACTCCTATAAGAGATATTATAATTAATTCATAATAAGGAGTAGGTAGATGAATAGTTTTAGTAAAAATAAAAAAATTGTCGAAATATGTAAAAATTATTACAAAATAGTAAATTCATTATTATACGAAGGAGATAAAATTACACAAAATATTATTAGAATATATGAAGACTATATATTTAGTTTAGATATAATAACAAAAAGAGAAGTAGAAAAATTGCAAATAGTAGATAAAATCATGCTTAAATTTATAAGTGATAGTAAATTTAAAAAAGAAATGTGCGAATACTTTTCTAACTTAAAAGTATCAAAAGCAGTAAACAATTTAGTAGAATTCGTAATGAATAAAATGATAGCATTTGCAGAAGAGTACAAAGATTTCTATACAAGAAACATATACATACCTAGATGGATATAATACATCTAGTTTTTTTGACTTAAAAAAAGATTCATAATAAACTAATGACCTGAAATGAGGTAATTATGAATAAAAACGAAGAACTGCAAGAAACAAGAAAAATAAGAGAAGACTTAGACAAAAACATCAAAAATTAAAAAGTACAAAATAAAACGCTTTCTCTTGACTTTGGTAACATTTTATGGTACAATTATATCAGTTAATAAATAAAGAGGGGGTTTATTTATGGAAACGGTAAAAGAATATAACGAAATGATACGTTATTACGAAGAAAAAAGTAAAGATAATAGCATAACTGATTTAAGTACTTATGACTTAATAATAGACAGCCTAAACTATTTTATCCAAATTAGGAACGAATTAGCAAGAAGCATAATGCAAAGAAAATCATGGGAAAAATACTTAAATGCGATAGAAAAGCAAACATTTTTAGACTTAGGAGGAAGTCCTGAAATATACTCACTTACTACCGAAGAGTTGGTAGCAGTTAATATTAATGACAGAGATGAAACAAAAAGGATAAAACTTTAAAAATGATTTATGAACAGTAGAGTTTTATCTTTTTTTATGATAATATAAATTTGGTGATAAAAATGATTAAAGAAATAACAAAAATTCTAGAGCCAATATTTTCAGCAATGGACTTATCCGACTATTTAAGAATTTCATACAGTGATAAAGCAGACTTACAAATTAATAGTGTATTCCAAATCGCAAAAGACAAAGGAAAGAATCCAATAGAAATAGGTGAAGAAATAGTTAAAAAAATTAATGAAATGAATGCATTTGAAGATTATTTTAAAAGTGTAGAATTCGTTAAACCAGGCTTTATAAATATTTTTTATAGTGATAAATTTATAAATCAGTATATTAGAGAAGAAAAATATAAAGATTCAACTAACAAAAATGAAGTTTACTTTTTAGACTATGGTGGTCCTAATATAGCCAAGCCTCTACATATAGGACATTTAAGACCTGCAATTATTGGAGAAAGTTTTAAAAGAATATTAGAATATAAAGGATATAAGACCATAGGAGATGTTCATTTAGGCGATTATGGACTTCAAATCGGGCAAGTCATATACGGGATACTAAGTGACAATAAAAATCAAGATGACATTGACATAGACTATCTTAACTATATATATCCTAAAATGAGTGCTCTATGCAAAGAAGACGAAGAAGTTTATGAGAAATGTAAGAAAATTACTTATGATTTTCAACATGGCCAATATAAAGATTTATACGCTAAAATAAAAGAAGTAAGTCTATCAGATATAAAAAGATTATACAATTATTTAGATGTTGTAGGATTTGATTTATGGCTAGGAGAAAGTGATTGTGAACCATTTATAGCAGATCTTATGCAAATTTTAGAAGATAAAAACTTATTATACTTAGATAAAGGCGCTAAAATCGTAAATGTTAAAAGAGACGATGACAATAAAGAAATGCCTCCTTGCATGATACTCAGTAGTGATGGTACTTATATGTATGCCACAAGTGATCTAGCAGCCATTCTAGATAGGGTAAAAACATATAAACCTAGTTACATTTTGTATTTTACTGATGCAAGACAATCCCTTCATTTTGAACAAGTTTTCAGAGTTGCAAAAAAGAGTGGAATATGTGCTGACACTAAATTAGAACACTTACCTTTTGGAACAATAAATGGAAGTGATGGAAAACCATTTAAAACTAGAAGTGGTGGAACTTTAAAGTTAGATGAATTAATTAAAGAAGTTAAAGAAAGTTTTATTTCTAAAAGAGAAGAAAACAAAAATATGAGTGAAAGCGATATTGATAAAATAACTAATGCTATTATTAAATTTGCAGATTTACAAAACAATAGAGAGAAAAGTTATAACTTTGACATAAATAAATTTAGTGATGTAAGCGGAAAAACTGGACCATACATACTATATAGTGCACTTAGAATTAAAAGAATTATAGATTCCAATAATGTTCCTGTCGAATTAAGTGATAACATATATAACGAAATAGATAGAAGTTTAAGAGTAAAATTAATGGAATTAGACAAATACTTAACTAAAGCTATAGATGACAGATTACCTTCTTATATAGCCGAATATGTATATGACCTCTGCAATGTAGTAAATAGTTTTTATGAAAATATTAACATAAGCAAATTAGACGATGAGAACATTAAAAATGACTATATTTTCATATTAAATAAAGTATACAAAGTAATAGAAGAATGCTTAAAAATGCTTATCATTGACATACCTAGCCACATGTAATTTTATAAACTAAAAATACTAAGTAATTTACAACGTTACTTAGTATTTATTCTTTACAATGGCGTTTCCGATAGGATTCGGACCTACGACCTACCCCTTAGGAGGGGGTTGCTCTTCCAGCTGAGCTACGGAAACATCAAAAACATTATAACATTTTTTCTTCAATTCGTGTATTACTTTTTAGTAAAATTTTGAATTTTTTGTGAAAATCATTATAAAATGTGATAAAATAGAATATGGTTAAAATGAATAAGGAGTAATAAAACAATTATGATAGATAATAATTTAGAATTTCAAGACATAATAAAAGACTTAATAAATAACGATAAAGTACAAGAAATGAAAAAATTTAGACAACATTGTGACACCAGTTGTTATGATCATTGCTATACAGCATCCCGTTGTTCATACAAAATATGCAAAAAATTAGGATGGGACTACAAATCAGCAGCAAGAGCAGCCATGCTTCATGATTTGTTCTTATACGATTGGCGAGAAAAAAGTGATAGAAAAGGATTTCATGCATTCACACATCCAACAACAGCAAAAGAAAATGCAAGCAAATTATTCCAACTTAGCGAAAAAGAAAAAAACATAATAGAAACACATATGTGGCCATTAACAGTTCAATTCCCAAAATATAAAGAAGGATTACTTTTAACATTCATAGACAAATACTGTGCAATAACAGAAAGTGGAAAATACGTGAAAAAGAACTTAAAAAGTAATGCATATTTCAAATATGCATACCTTCTACTAGGATTTATTATTCTCAGTTTAAATAAATGGGGAAAAGTAGTAATTGTTTCTATCATTAGAAGTAGTATGTTTTAGTTAGCGACAAAAGCTAACTTTTTTCTTTAATTTTTCAAATTTATATGTTACTATTAAAACAAGATAGGAGAAATATGAAAAAGATTAATGAATGGTGGACCAATATAAAAAAATATAACTTTGAAGAAGCGGCTAAAATATTAGACTCATTCGAAAAAGATCATAGAGAAAAAGGCTATGTACAATTTGAAGTTTATAAGCCTAGTGAACAAGAAGAAAAGATGATAAAAATTGTAAAAATAGTAATAGTTGCATTAATAACAGCAAGTTTCCTTCTAATATCAAGTTTCATATACAAAGAATTTAACCAATCAGGTTTCGAATATTATATAATAATTTTCTTTGTATTTATAGGCATAAGTATTACTCTGTGTTTACTATTCCCTGACAAAACAAAATATGTTGAATCGGTAAAAGTCAGTGAAAACGATATAATAATAAAATTACAAGACACTAAAAAATATAAAGACAAAGTTTATAAATATGATTTTAAAAATTGCACATTAGATTTTAAAAGGCATTATCACAGAAAAAGTGAAAATGGAACATCAGATGAAGATGGCACGAACATAATAATAAATGGCAACAAGTTTCTCATAAAAAACACATATAAAAATATAGAATTAAACATATTTAAAATATATGTAACAGCGCTTAAAAATGGTATAAATGCAAGAGAAGAACTTGCAAAAATATATAAATGGTAAAGGAGAAGAAAAAATGGAAAAGAAAGAATTAACATTATTAGTAATGGCTGCTGGAATGGGCAGCAGATTTGGAGGGCTAAAGCAAATCGAACCAATGGGTCCTAACGGAGAGTTTTTAATTGATTACTCAGTGTACGATGCAATAAAAGCAGGATTTGACAAAATAGTATTTATAATAAAAGAAGAAAACTATGATTTATTTAAAAGTACAATAGGAAAAAGAGTAGAAGACAAAATAAAAACAGAATATGTATTTCAAAAAGACGATGAGTTACCAAAAGGATGCATAATAGTAGAAAACAGAGAAAAGCCATGGGGAACAGCGCATGCTATATGGTGTGCTAGAAACAACATAAAAGGACCATTTGCAATTGTAAACGGAGATGACTTCTATGGTTACGATGCATATAAAGTAATGGTGGATTTTTTAAAAACAAAAATTGAAAAAGAATATGCATTAGTTGGATACCAAGTAAAAAATACATTAACAGAAAATGGAGCAGTAAAAAGAGGTGTATGCGAAGAAGAAGAAGGATACCTAACCAGTCTAATAGAAAGTAACGTAAAAGAAGAAAACGGAAAAATTATTGCTACACCATTAGATGGCCGTGAATCATTTGAAGTTAATGAAAACACACTTGTATCTATGAATATGTTAGGATTTGACACTTCAATATTTGAATACATAGACAAAACATTTAAAGACTTCCAAGACAAAAATAAAAATAACCTAACCAAATGTGAATATCTCATCCCAGACGTATTAGAAAAAACAACGATAGAAGGTATAAGCAAAACAAAAGTTCTCAATACAGTAGCAAAATGGGAAGGAGTTACTTACAAAGAAGATAAAGAACCAGTACAAAAAAGTATCAAAAAAAGAATAGAAGATGGCGAATATCCAAAAAATCTTTGGTAGTTTGGTGCTTTTTAAAGTACAAACCCTTAACATAATAATTCTTAATAAGAGAAAAGATTTTTTAAAAGAAATAGATATAATTACAAAAAAACGCTATAAGTTAAACCTAACTTACAGTATTTTTTTGTAGAACAAAATTTCCTTAAATAAAAACAAAATGAAAAATATAAAAAATTAGACTAATAAAATTTCTTGACTATTAACATCACAAGAGATAAAATGAATATATGAACAAACGCTCATATAAAAGGAGAAAATATGCATACTAAAATCAATATAAGAGAATTATCTATGTTTTTCAAAGTTTTTAGTGATGAGACAAGACTCAAAATACTTGGAACATTGCTAGATTCCGATAAATGCGTTTGTGAAATTGCAAATGCAATAAATATCAGTCCATCGGCAGTAAGTCACCAATTAAAACTATTAAGAACACTAAATTTGGTTAAAACTAATAAAAATGGACAAAATGTTACATATGGAGTAAGTGACGAACACATAAAAATTATTTTAGAATACGGAATAGAACATATAAACGAAAGGTAGTGAACAAATGATATATTTAGACAATGCGGCTACTACAAGAGTAAAAGAAGAAGTAATGGAAGCTATGATGCCATACTTTTGTGAAAAATTTTACAATCCTAGCAGTGTATACGGACCATCTAGAAACATTACAAAAGAAATTCAAGAAGCAAGAAAAAAAATAGCCAATAGTATAGGTGCTGACGAAAATGAAATATACTTTACTAGTGGAGGAAGCGAATCAGACAATTGGGCCATTAAAGGAATAGCACTTTCCCAACAAAACAAAGGAAAACACATAATAACGAGTAAAATAGAACACCACGCAGTATTGGAAACTTGTAAAGAATTAGAAAAACAAGGATACGAAATAACATATATAAATGTAAACGAAGAAGGAATAATAAATCTAGAAGAATTAGAACAATCCATAAAAGAAGACACAATATTAGTAAGCATAATGACAGCAAACAACGAAATCGGAGTAATCGAACCAATCAAAGAAATCGGCAACATATGTCACAAACATAACGTATTATTCCATACAGATGCAGTACAAGCATATGGCAACATAGAAATAAATGTAGAAGAAATGAACATTGACTTACTAAGCACAAGTGCGCATAAAATACACGGACCAAAAGGAATAGGATTTCTATATATAAAAAAAGGAATAAAAATAGACTCATTAATAAATGGAGGAAACCAAGAAAAAGGAAAACGTGCAGGAACAACCAACAGTGCGCTCATAATGGGTTTTGCTAAAGCAGTAGAATTAAAAATAAAAAACATGAAAACAAACAACGAATACATACTAAACCTTAGGAACCATTTAATAAAAAGAATAACAAAAGAAATACCATACGTAAAAATAAACGGAAGCATGGAACAAAGATTACCAGGAAACATTAACATTAGTTTCAGATTTATCGAAGGAGAAGGAATGCTATTAAAACTTGACATGGCAGGAATATGTGCTTCAAGTGGAAGTGCTTGCACTAGTGGGAGTTTAGACCCATCACACGTTCTCCTAGCAATAGGACTCCCTCATGAAATCGCACACGGATCACTAAGAATAAGTATAAATGAAGAAAACACAATAGAAGAGATAGATTACACAGTTGACGAACTAAAAAAAATAATAAACGAACTAAGAATGCTATCACCTCTATATGAAGATTTTATAAAGAAAGAAGGAAAAATAAATGTATAGTGATAAAGTAATGGAACACTTTATGAATCCAAGAAACGTTGGAGAAATAGAAGATGCAAGCGGAATAGGAACAGTAGGAAACGCAAAATGTGGAGACATCATGAGAATATACCTAGACATTGATAAAAATACGCACATAATCAACGACGTCAAATTCAAAACATTCGGATGTGGAGCTGCAATAGCAACCAGCAGCATGGCGACAGAATTAGTAAAAGGAAAAACAATAGAAGAAGCATTAAAAGTTACTAACAGCGCTGTAATGGAAGCCTTAGATGGATTACCACCAGTCAAAGTACACTGTAGTTTACTTGCAGAAGAAGCAATACATGCAGCACTTTGGGATTACGCAAAAAAAAACAACATAACAATAGAAGGATTAAAAAAGCCCAAAAGTGACATAACTGAAGAAGAAGCAATTATAGAAGAATAAAAACTATAATTGTTTTTAATTACCAAAAAAGCATAAAATCAATAATATTGTTATAAAACCAAAAATTTGTTAAAATATAAATAAGGTGTATAAAAATGAAAGAAGAAATAAGCAAATACATAAAAGAAAAACTATCATTAGTACCATCACTACCAGGATCATACCAAATGAAAAACGAAATTGGAACAATAATATATGTAGGAAAAGCGAAGAACCTAAAAAACAGACTAAAAAGTTACTTTACTGGAAGAGTAACAGGAAAAACAAAAAAACTAGTAAGTGAAATAGTAGACTTTGATTACATAATAACTGGAAGTGAATTAGAAGCGTTTATACTAGAACTTAATTTAATAAAAAAATACGATCCAAAATACAATATACTACTAAAAGATGACAAAAGTTATCCATACATAGAATTCAAAAACGAAACAAACCCAAGTTTAATAGTAAAAAGAGAAATAAACATAAACAAAAAACATAAAATGCTATTCGGACCATATCCAAACGGACATGCAGCACGACGACTAGTTGACCTAATAAACAGACTATACCCACTAAAAAAATGCGAAAAAATGCCCAAAAAAGAATGCTTATACTATCACATAGGCGAGTGTTTAGGCTACTGCACACACAAAAACTTAGAAACAAGTCAAATGAGACAAGAAATAATAGACATCCTTAACGGACACGATGAAATACTAATCAACAAAATACTAGAAAAAATAAAAATAAACTCAGACAACCTAAACTTTGAAGTTGCATTAGACCTAAAAAAAGAATTAGACTACATAAAAGTAATATTCGAACGACAAAAAGTCGAACTAAACGACGGAATAAATAGAGACATCTTTAACTACCACTATGAAAATGGATACATAAGTATAGTAGTATTCTTTCTAAGAAATGGAAAACTTGTAGGAAACAAAAAGAACATATTTCCGTTGATAGACGATATAAAAGAAACATTAGAATACTACATAGTAAACTTTTATGCAAAAAAAAACATACCACCAAAAGAAATAATAATACCTGAGCAATTAGACATAGAATTACTAAACAGTGTAATAGAAGCAAAAGTAATAACCGCGCAAAAAGGAAAGAAAAAACATCTACTAGACTTAGCAAAAACCAATGCCAAAATCAACCTAGAAAACAACATGGAACTAGAATACCGAAAAACTGAAAAAACAGAAGTAGCATGCAAAGAACTAGGAGAACTGCTAAACGTTCCGAACTTAAGTGTAATAGAATCATTTGACAACTCAAACCTATTTGGCTCATTCACGGTAAGTGGAATGGTAGTATTTATAGACGGAATACCAAGTACAAAAGACTACCGCAAATTCAAAATATCAAAAGAACAAAACGATGACGTAGGATCAATGAAAGAAGTAATATATAGAAGATACCAAAGCGTACTACTAAACAAAACAAGAATACCAGACTTAATACTAGTAGACGGAGGAATAAATCAAATAAATGCTTGTATGTCAGTGCTAAATGACTTAAACTTACCGATAAAAGTATGTGGACTAGCCAAAGACGATAAACATACACTAAGTGAACTAATAGATGGAGACACACTAAAATCATACAAAATAGACAAAAAAAGCAATTTATTTTACTTACTAACAAGAATAAGTGATGAAGTACATAGATTCACAATAAACTATCATAGACAAATAAGAAGCAAAGGGAGCATATCCAGTGTATTAGACAACGTTGAAGGAATAGGCGAAACAAGAAAAAAAGAATTAACGAAAAAATTTGGTAGCCTCAAAAAAATAACTGAAGCGAGTCTAGAAGAATTAGAAAGCATAGTTCCACACACAACAGCAGTAAACCTAAAAGAATACCTAACAAATTTTAAAAAAGATAACACAAAAAACGATTGACCTAACCTATCAAATAGCGTAATATACTATATATAGATATAGCGAGAATTGCTACAAAATAGGAAGTGATAAAAATGATATTTGCAAGCAACAACAAAGGTAAAATAAAAGAGATCAAGAACATACTAAAAGAATACAAAATAACAAGTATGAAAGAAAATAACATACAAATAGACATAATAGAAGACGAAGACACATTTTATGAAAACGCGCTAAAAAAAGCAAAAGAAATATACAAAATCACAGGAATACCAACAATCGCAGATGACTCAGGCTTATGCATAGATGCACTAAACAATTGGCCAGGAGTAGAAACACATAGATTACTAGGAGAAAATCACAGCGATAAAGAAAGAAATAATTACATACTAGAAAAAATGAGAAATCCACACATAAAAGAAAGAACAGCACATGTAGTATGCTGTCTAATATACCATGATGGAACAAACACAATTATGGGAGAAGGAGTATTAGATGGCACAATATCTACTAAAAGAAGAGGAAAAAATGGATTTGGATTTGATGAAATATTTGAATTAAAAAATGGAAAAACATTAGCAGAAATAACAAAAGAAGAAAAAAACAAAATAAGTGCACGTTCCTTAGCTGCAATAGACTTAAAAGAAAAACTAGATAAAATTAGGAGATAAAAATGGAAGAAACAAAAACAAAAGAAGTATTAAATGTCGACTACATATATATACCATACGAAAATAAAAAAGATGTAACAATAAGAGAGAACAAAATTATATACAAAAATGATACAATAATAGAAAACTTAGATAAAAAAGAATATTCTCCTGTATCGGGAATATTTAACGGAATAGGGGAAATCAACACAACAACAGGACCTAAAAACGTAATAATAATAGAAAACGACTTCAAAGACACAGTTGAAAAGAAGAAAATCTCAATAGAAGACATATACAAACTAAAAAGCGAAACAATCAAAAAAATATGGAAACCCAAAAGTAGTGAAATAACACTAGAAATAAAAAGTATAGACACCGAAGACTTAAAAGATGAATTCATACTAAAAGACAACATGAGCATAATACTACAAACACTTGACATACTAAACCAAACATATCCAGATATAGAAATCAAAATATCACTAGAAAAAAACAACATAAGAATATATCAAGCGTTATTCAGTTATCTAGGAACATATCCAAACATAACAGTAGAATTTGGAAAACCTCACATAGAATCAACAAAACTAACAACATATGACGTAATAGACATATATAACGAACTAAAAAATTGCAATATAAGAGACTATATATACATAACATTAATAAAAAACCAAGAATTTGACGTAATCAAAACAAAAAAGAACACGAACCTAAAAGATCTACTAGAAACATTAGACATAAATGCAAACAAAGCGACAATAAACGGAAACATCAAACTATCAGGAATAAACTTTTTAATAAATGAAGAAGTATACAAAATAAACATAAATTGATGTAAACAAAAAACAAAACACTATCTAAGGTAAAAATAATTTGATATAATAAAAATACAAAATAAGGAGGTGGAAGTATGAAGTGGATAAAAAAATATCTTCCTTGGTTATAGTCTAGAATGAAAACAGGGGGAGTTTGGTTATAATTAAAATTTTTAGAAGGTGGAAGTATGAAGAATTTAAACAAATCAATCAAAGGAATAGGAGTTTTTTTATTATACATATTAGTTCCTATGTTATTGCCAAGTATAACATCATCAAGCACAAAAGACTTAATAACAAATATAGGCGTTATGTTTTTATTACTTTTATTATTTATATTTATATACAAAGACGACATAATAAAAGATATAAAAGCATTTGGAAAACATTTCTTCAAAAACATAGGAAAATCACTTGCATACGCAGCAGCGCTCATAGTAGGGTTATTAATAGTATCTATAATATTAGTAGAAGTATTCCATGTAACATATAACAATTCATCACTAATAGACTCATTACTACACAAAAACACATTATTACTCATAATATATGTATTTGTAATAAGTTTATTCACTGAACAAATAGTATTTAGAAAAGTATTTAAAGACATACTACAAAACAAATACTTCTTCATA